>NZ_JAVRBF010000496.1:0-334 GCF_032436805.1 Streptomyces sp. P17
GTCTTCATCGGTGATCATTAATGCTCGCCAAACATCTGGTGTTTGAAGATTACTATTATCCGTGTATTGCAGACGAATATGACCGGCGGAGACGATTGTATTCAAGGCGTGCTTTAATTCATCGCCCGTTTTTTCCAAGGCCGCATTATAGTAGCCATTAGGATTAAAAATATCCGAATTTTCAGGAGGCGTCGGTGTAGCATTGATGATGCAAGTCGAAGAAAATGGCTGCATCACATGAGGGTGATGAGCTTCAATATACTTGGCACTGGCATTAAAGCTAACCATTAAGGCGATGCACAATAGCTTTTTCATTATTTGTATCTCTTATTCT
>NZ_JAVRBF010000497.1:0-334 GCF_032436805.1 Streptomyces sp. P17
TATCACCGCCCAAAGGTTAGGCGGTATATACCCTGTTGCTAACAATCCGAGGCGGATTATTAAACCAACATAAAAGCCCGTTTTGTGATATAATAGTATCTCAAAGTTGAGGCAACTTTGAATTGCTAACAACAGATATTGAAGACAACCTTTTAATTGCTTTCAATAACGGTAGAACTAAACAAGTTTAAAACACTCATACATTAAGAGTGAATAATAAAAATAATCAAGGAGAGTGATTCTGATGGAACAGATAATAGAGAAAAAGGAAGCCCGTAAATACAAAAATGTGAAAATCAGGGTGAGCCAAAATGAGTATACATTGATTAAAGAG
>NZ_JAVRBF010000498.1:0-334 GCF_032436805.1 Streptomyces sp. P17
TCTTTAGGCTTCTCAGCACTAGAGCTTGAGCAAGCAGCTAAAATAGCAGATGATGCAGTAACAAGAGCCAGGCTCTTAAACAATTTATGTTTCATATTATTCCTCCTAAAGAATAAAAGTTGGGTTAGTCTGCAATTACGCAAACGTTTTCTTGAATACACCTAGTGTACTACAAAATGAATGCGTTTGCAAGTCTTTTCTTCTCTTTTTTCTAAAAAAATTTAAAAATGATTTCAGAAAAATAGAAATATAATGATAACGCTAACAAATCAAGTAAAAATTTTTATTTTTTTGAAAGAAGTTGTTTTACAGGATTTTTCTACTATTATATTTC
>NZ_JAVRBF010000499.1:0-334 GCF_032436805.1 Streptomyces sp. P17
TTTACTTGCCGGTCGTTGTTCCTCGCCCAAGTTCGATCTGGCATCAATTGTATCGGACAAACAGTTTCAAATCGCCGATCTACGGAGATCGTTCTAGTCTTACTCAGTCATTCTGTCATCCCCCGCCGGGCAGAGGATCAAATATTTGAAGAAATTCAAGATTTAGCACGTTGGAGGGCCAGATGGATCTCCATCGGAGTGGTGACAGCGAGGCACGGTTTGCAACGTATGTAGCAGGGCTCGGAAGCGTAATCGGTCAAGACCGGCGGCGCGGACGGCTCCGGCGTGGACCGCGGCACAGCATCAATCATTGCTGCATTCTTGTCGGGAATGC
>NZ_JAVRBF010000500.1:0-334 GCF_032436805.1 Streptomyces sp. P17
AGGGTGATCGTTGCGCCCGCCGCTATCGGGTTCTTTGCATCGCCTTTCAGCGAATTCTCGCCTTGAGGGGCAAGCGTAACGTGCTCCCTTACGATCAAGACGGCCGAAGGAAAATCGGGACAGGCCAAATTCAAGAAGTAGAAGCCGATGTGCACCAGGACGGCGGGATGTTGAACCAATTAAGGGCTATGTACGGTCGCCGCCGCATAGTTGCGGCTTACCTAAATATGAGCGCAGTCGGCCGGGGCGCCGGCCGTTTCCTCTTTGTCGTGGCGCTGTCCTTGATCGCCGTCCTCGCAGCTGACGCGTGGCGCGGCCTTCGAGCGGAGGTGCC
>NZ_JAVRBF010000501.1:0-333 GCF_032436805.1 Streptomyces sp. P17
GGTGGAGGCGCACGGGACGGGCACGAAGCTGGGTGACCCGATCGAGGCGCAGGCACTGATCGCGACGTACGGCCAGGGCCATGACGCGGACCGGCCCGTTTGGCTGGGCTCCTTCAAGTCCAACATCGGGCACTCCGTCGCCGCCGCCGGTGTCGCCGGAGTGATCAAGATGCTGATGGCCCTCCAGCACGAGGAACTGCCCCGCACGCTCAACGTCGGTCGCCCGTCATCGCTGGTCGACTGGGACTCGGGGGCAGTGGAGTTGCTGACGGAGGCGGTGGCGTGGCCGCGTGGGGAGCGGGTGCGGCGGGCGGGTGTGTCGTCGTTCGGGGT
>NZ_JAVRBF010000502.1:0-333 GCF_032436805.1 Streptomyces sp. P17
GGGCGGCAGCGAACAAGGCGGTAGCGGCGCTTTTCGGCGGGAGGCTTTTCTGAGCTGCCTGGGCGGCAGCGAACGCACGTTTCCTTCGTTGTAGTCCCAGGTGGTATTTCTGAGCTGCCTGGGCGGCAGCGAACGCACGCAGGTAGAAGTGCCGGACGATTTTACCTTTCTGAGCTGCCTGGGCGGCAGCGAACGTAACACAAGAACAGCAAAACTTCATCGTTGCTTTCTGAGCTGCCTGGGCGGCAGCGAACACCGACCGCATCACCGACCTGTCTACCCGTATTTTCTGAGCTGCCTGGGCGGCAGCGAACATGAGGTCAGATCGGAAGA
>NZ_JAVRBF010000503.1:0-333 GCF_032436805.1 Streptomyces sp. P17
GTTTTCTTAAGTATGTGGCAATTCGGCTTTACGCCTTTAGTCTTTTTTATTCATCAACTGATCGTCGCACTGATAGAGCTGACGGGTCTTTTCTGGATGGGTAGTCGCTTACTGCCAGGCAAGGCAAGCTTACAGGAAAAAATAGGTTGGTCATTCAGACCAATAAAGCCAGTCCTCAAGTTTGCCCTGACAATCGCGTTTACCTCATCCATTTGGGTGTTGGTGACTCAGACAGATAAGCTGATTCTTTCCGGTATTCTGCCACTGGCAGAGTATGGTTACTTTACGTTAGCTGTGCTTGTTGCAAGTGGTATCATGATAGTTAGTGGCCCG
>NZ_JAVRBF010000504.1:0-333 GCF_032436805.1 Streptomyces sp. P17
TACTTATTTCGTTAATTGTTATGTGTTATGGAGTGCTCGTTTTTAAAGGTTTAGTAGGCTATCCAAAGTCGTGGTTGAAAAGCAATAAACAATGAGAGAGTTCAGGTTATGTGTAAAAATGTTTTGCAAAATAACATAGATTATCTGGCGGTGCCTTCTCAGGATGGTCTTGCCAGAAGAATGGACCTTCCTGGTATAGGACAACGTTATATAAGCGATGTGGTTCGTGGTCGTAAAAGTTTTTCACCTGAAACTGTGCGAAAAATAGAAAAGAAACTTTCTATTCCTGCCGGTTGGCTTGATCGCTACCTTTTTGACTCTAAAATATTAGTC
>NZ_JAVRBF010000505.1:0-332 GCF_032436805.1 Streptomyces sp. P17
CCGTGGGCACCCTACCGCGTCCAAACCGGCTCACGCCGAAGATTTACGAGCCAAGGTCATTGATGCTGTGTTGCTTGTCACCCCCGAGCCGGTCACCGCCACTCCAGACAGTTTCAATGACCGGGCAGGACCCATTACTGTGACACTCGGCAATGCCACGTTTAAGACATGCGGTTGTGCTGGTCAGTGGATTACTGAAGTGAGCGCGGCAGCAGTCAAGAAAGGGCTTATTTCCAGTAGCATTCATGTCACTAAAGGAGGATATTTGCCGTATGACAACAACTCGAAAGACACTCACACTAAAGGCGGAACGCTCGATTTGCGTATGCGGT
>NZ_JAVRBF010000506.1:0-332 GCF_032436805.1 Streptomyces sp. P17
CGACGACATCGCACCCGCCGTGCCGACATATTGGTTCGACAGCGCCAGATTGGCCTGATTGACCTCATCAAGCTGAGAAAGCGCTTCTGAGACTTCGCGCACGCCGGTGGCCTGCTCGGTCGTGGCATGGGCGATGCCGGCGATATTCTGGGCCATGCTCGACATCGCCTCGCGGATCATATCAAGGGCACCGCCCGCATCGCGCGGAGCAGCCCCGCCCGGAGGGAGCCGGCGGCGACCATGGGCAGCCCCTACAACAGGGGGAGGAGTACGACCATGAGGCCGGAGCCGCCTCAGCTGTGCCGGGCGCCGCCGACAGCGCTGCCCCCGCC
>NZ_JAVRBF010000507.1:0-331 GCF_032436805.1 Streptomyces sp. P17
GATTTTTCTTTAGCTTTAGGAAAAAGATATAGTAATCATTGGAGAACAGAAGCTGAATATAGTTTTAAAAAGACATCTGAATATACTAGTGGTTCTAGTGTTTTTACCACAAGCTTCAATCATCATAAAGTACAATCTGAACGTTTAATGTTTAATATGTATCGTGACTTTAAATTAAAAGATCGCATTTCAGCTTATGGCATGATTGGCTTTGGTCTTGCAAAAGTAAAATCTTCGGGATGGCAAGGTAATGAAAATCGTCAATATGAGCAGAATACAGATACTAATATTGCATATTCTTTAGGTGCAGGTGTTAGCTATCAGTTGGTTG
>NZ_JAVRBF010000508.1:0-331 GCF_032436805.1 Streptomyces sp. P17
GTTTCAAAGAACCCATACCAATATAAAACACTTCTTTGGTGTCAGGAGTGCTATGAAAATAAACGCACCTATCGTTCACAGTCTTATTCTCCAACATTAACTTGAATGGGCTGCGGGTTGTTGCCGATTAGCGAAACGATGACTTTCGCACCGTTCAGCAGTTTTACAAGTTCTTCTGGCGTCGGTTCCCATGCTGTATGCATGATATTTACGCCGTCAACAATTTCGTCACGCACGGGCAGACCTAGAAAACCTTGCGACTTTCCGCACACTCGGTTTGCACCTTCAATCATCATGATCTGCATCTATTTAATCTCCAATGGCAACCGAT
>NZ_JAVRBF010000045.1:0-77261 GCF_032436805.1 Streptomyces sp. P17
TCGCCTCGAAAACCTTCGAAAGGTCACTGTCCGTACAAGGCATCACGCTGCTGCGGCCATCGAGGAAGAAGGAGATCCTGCGGCCCGGCGAGCCGATGCTCAAGAAGGTCCGCCAGCTGATCGAGTCGGTCAACGACACCCTCAAGGGACAGCTCGACCTGGAACAACACGGCGGGCGCACCGTCGAGGGAGTCGCTGTCCGCGTCGCTCAGCGCATGCTGGCCTTGGCCGCCGCGATCTGGCACAACTTCCAGACCGGTCAAGCGGTCAGCCGCTCACTGACCGCCTATGACCACTGACCGTATTCGGAAAGACTCGTCTAGGGGAGGTCCGGTTTCTGCTCTCTGGACCCCCGCTTCTCAACGCCGGTCAGGCAATCTCAGCCTGTCCGGCGTTTGAGGACGAGGCCCCTTCAGGGCCGAAGCGGGGGTCCGGGGGCGGCAGCCCCCAGGGGACGGTGGGGGTCCCCCTCTGGGGGAGGGTAGGGGCGGCGGGGGCGAAAACCGCTCTCAGCGCCCGAACCGCACCGCCAGATACTCCTCGAACGTCCCCTTGCCCACCGCCCGCTCCGGCGCCAGATGCCCACCCGCCCGAAAGGCCCGATACGCCTTGCCCGCCAGCGGCACATTCACCACCCGCCGCTTCCGCCCCGTCGCCTTCAGATAGTCCCGGGCCAGGGCCTCGAACGACCGCTCTTCCGGCCCCGCCATGTCCTCGACCCGCCCCGCAGGAGCGGCCAGGGCCAGTTCAACAAGGCGATCCGCCACCTCGGAAACGTCGACAGGCTGGTCCCGCACCCCACTCGGAAGCAGCATCACCGGCGGCTTGGACAGCGCCCCGAACACCTGCACAAGCAAGTCGTGGAACTGTGTCGCCCGCAGGATCGTAAAGCCGACCCCCGAGTTCTCGACCAGCCGCTCCACCGCGAGCTTGCTGCGGTAGTAGCCGAAGGGAACCCGGTCCACGCCGACGATCGAGATGTAGACCAGATGGCCCACACCCGCCTTCCGTGCCGCGGCGATCAGGTTCGCAGCCGCCCGTTCATCGCCCCCGCGCGGAGAGCTCGCGCAGTGCACGATCACCTCCGCACCGGAGACGGCCGCGGCCAGCCCGGGCCCGCCCTCACGCAGGTCCACGGCGTACGGCTGCGTGTGCCGGCTGAGCACCCGCACCTCGTGCCCGTCCGCCTCCAGCCGCTCGGCGACGAGCCGTCCGAGCGTTCCGGTACCGCCGGTCACCAGGATTGTGGTCATGCTGTTCCGTCCCTTCGCAGGAGGCCGGGGCCGTCATCACCACACCCTGCCAGAAACGGGTGTTGAAGGCCCGGCGGCGGGCAAGGGCCGTCGTCACCGCCGCCGGGCCGGTCCGAGCGCGGAGCTCAGCAGGCGCCCAGGTCCTGCCACACACCCCATTCACCGGTGGTCCCGGGTTCCTCGCCCTTCGTCCACCACTTCGCCTTCCACGAGCGCCCCTTGTGCGACACGGTGCTGCCCCCGCCGTACTCCGTACTCGCGCTCCAGGCCGGAGTCGTGCACGAACCGGTCCCGTCGGAGGGAGTCGGTGAGGGCGAGGGCGATCCACCACCCGGCTCCACCACCGTCGTCCCCCGCGCCAGATCCCCCGCCAGCGCATACGTCGTCCCGCCGAAGCTCACCGTCCAGTTCGACGGAGTCGACACCGGCAGGTAGTACACGAAGTCCAGCTCCACCGACGCCCCGGGTGCCAGCGTCTGCCAGCTGGGCAGCTTCAGCGAGACCCGGTTGTAGTCGCCCTTCAGCCCGCCGACATTGCTCCCGGTGTGATCGCTGCGGATCACCGAAGTGCCCCACCCGGACTGGTCCTTGGCGTTCCCGGGCGCCGAAGTGCCGTAATCGAAGCGGAACTCCGTCCCGCCCGGCAGTGTCGCCGACGTGTTGTTCGTGATCTTCAGCTTGGGGCTGATCGGGTAGTTGGAGTCACCCAGCGGGAACTGCCCGAACTCCACGTCGATGTTCAGCGCCCGGCTCGGCAGATCGATCGTCGACCGCTTCGCGCCGTAAGGGGAAGCGGACTTGAACTTCTCGTACATCGCGGTCGTCAGCGTCGGCCCGGGCTCGTACTGTCCCTTGGCCGCGTTCCACCCGTAGTCGCCGGCCAGCTCCCAGACCATGGTGCCGCCGATGCCGTTCTCGACGACGTAGTCGGCCTTGGCGTTCACCGACTGCTCGTCCTCGGTGGACAGGAACACCTTCTTCTCCGCGTTCCACAGCCACGGCGCGACCAGCGTGGAGTCGTACTTGCGGGCGTAGGTGCCAGTCAGTCTGGTGTCGGCGGGGAAGCCGTACTTCGTCACGTAGTCCCCGACGACGCCCTTCTCCAGGTTCTTGGCGTGCCACATCGGGTTGGAACCCGCGGGCGACTCCTTGCCGTTGGTGTCCAGGTCGTGCCAGAGGTTGTCGATGCCGGAGGCGCCGTCACCGCACTTGGTCAGCCCGGACCCCGCGGGGCAGTTCGTGGACGGGGCCCTGCCCCACAGCCCGTCGGTCCCGCCGGTGACGTTCTTGAATCCCCGGGTGTAGTAGGGGAGTCCGATATTGATGCGTCCGGCCGGCATCGAACCGCGGAAGTAGTGATACGACCAGTCGGTGTTCAGATAGCCGATTCCGCCGTACTGGGAGGTGGAATACACGCCCGCGGCGGCGAGTTCGGCGTCCTTCCCGTCGTCGAAGAGCGAGGCGTTGGGGCCGACGTATTCGTTCCAGGCGCCATGGAGGTCGTACGACATGATGTTGACGTAGTCCAGGTACTTCTGGACCTGGAAGGTCTCCATGCCGCGCAGCAGGTATCCGGAGGAGGGTGCCGCGACCGAGAGCAGATAGTGCCTGCCGTCCGCGGCGCCCGCCCGGTCGAGCTTCTCGCGGAGCGTCTTCATCAGGGCCGCGTAGCCCTTGACCAGGCCGGCCCTGCGGGCGTTGGAGAGGGGCCAGTCGAGCGGGTTGCCCGCGTCCTTCATCGTCGTCGGGTACTCGTAGTCGATGTCGACGCCGTTGAAGCCGTACTTCCTGATGAAATCGACGGTGGAATTCGCGAAGGTCTCGATGCCTGGCTGATTGACCGAGCCGTCGGCGTTGGTGGCCATCGAGTAGAAGCCGCCGGAGTTCACCCGTGTGCCGTCGTCCGCGAAGTAGCCGCCGGTCTCGGCCCAACCGCCCACCGATATCAGCGTCTTGACGTTCGGGTACTGCTTCTTGAACTTGTTGAGCAGATTGAAATGGCCCTTGTAGGAGAACTCGGGGTCCATCTCCGCGCCGCTCACGCCCGGCCAGGTCATCCCGGTCGCCGCGTTGGTGGCGTTGTCCGTGCCGACGGAGATCTTGTTCGAGCCGTCGATGCGCGCGAAGGCGTAGTTGAGGTGGGTGACCTTGTCCCAGGGGATGTCCGGGGCGAGATAGGCGGGCGTGCCGTCCTTGCCGGTGCGCCAGCCGGTGAAGTAACCGATCACCCGGCGCTGGTGGTCGGCGCCCATCCTCTCCCGCCCCTCGGCGTCGTAGACCGAGCAGTACGGGACGTCGACGCCGGGCGTCTTGTAGAGCCCGTCGGGGCGGCAGGACTCCTGGTCGGCGGCGTGCGAGACGGTGGCCGGGAGCCCGGCGAGGACCAGGCCGGCGACCGCGGCCGCCGCGGCGAACAGGGCGGGTCTCGCTCGGTTGCGTGACAGCAAGTCGGTTCCTCTCCACGGAAGTTGCGCAGACCCTAGGGAGGACTAGACCAATGAGTCAATAGGTATGGACCAATTCGGGGGGGGGGGCGGATCGCCAGGTGCAGAAGTCCAGGCGTGATCCCTGTGAGCCACCCCACAGCCCTCACCCGCATGGACGCCGAGCGGGCGTGGCACACTGGCCCTGTACCAGAAGCAGCGCACTCCGGGGTCGGTGAAAGTCCGAACCGGCGGTTACAGTCCGCGACCCGGTCGCCTCCAGCGGCCGGTTGACCAGGTGAAATTCCTGGACCGACGGTTAAAGTCCGGATGGGAGGCAGTGCGCGGCGGGCGGGCATGCGTGCGCGCCGCCGATATGAGCTCGTCCTTTACGGACGGGTCTGTCCGGCGTCGCTCCCGGTGTCGTCGCCCGTAGTCTCTGTCGTTCTTCGACAGCCCCGGAGTCCGTGCCCCCATGAGGCAGGGAGGACCCGGGAAGTGTTCACCGGAATCGTCGAAGAGCTGGGCGAGATCACCGCCGTCGAGAACCTCGGCGACGCCTGTCGCTTCCGTCTGCGCGGCCCCGTCGTCACCGACGGCGCCAAGCACGGTGACTCCATCGCGGTCAACGGCGTCTGCCTCACGGTCGTGGACCACTCGGGCGACGAGTTCACCGCCGATGTGATGGCCGAGACCCTGAACCGCTCCAGCCTGGGCGCCCTCGGCGTCGGCTCCCGCGTCAACCTGGAGCGCCCCACCGGGGTCGGCGCCCGTCTCGGCGGCCACATCGTGCAGGGCCACGTCGACGGCACCGGCGAGGTGCTGGAGCGCAAGCCCTCCGACAACTGGGAGATCATCAAGATCTCGCTCCCCGCGGACCTCGCCCGGTATGTCGTCGAGAAGGGCTCCATCACCGTCGACGGCATCAGCCTCACCGTCGTCGACGCGGGCCCCGACTACTTCACCGTCAGCCTCATCCCCACCACCCTCGCCCTGACCACGCTCGGCATCAAGCAGCCCGGCGACCCGGTCAACCTTGAGGTGGACGTCGTCGCCAAGTACGTCGAGCGGCTGCTGGGAGCGGCCAAGTGAACTGGCTCAACTCCGAGGCCTTCGTCCTGTTCGGCCAGCGCATCATCTGGTCGGACATGGTCGGCAACATCCTGGGCCTCATCACCCTCGCGCTGGGCTTCCGGCGCTCCCTGTGGACCTGGCCGGTCCAGTTCCTCTCCGGCCTCGTCCTCTTCGGCGCCTTCTACGGCCATCTGACCGGCAGCGCCGGCAAGCAGGTGGTCGTCATGGCCGTCGCGCTGTACGGCTGGTGGCAGTGGAACCGCGGCACCGCCCGGGCCGCGGACGGCAAGGTCGCCGTCCGGTTCGCCACCTGGACCGAGCGCGGCGCGATGACCGCCGCGGCCGCCGCCGGCACCGTCGCGGTCGCCCTGCTCTTCAAGGCGTATCCGAGCCTGTCCTGGGACCCTTGGCCGGACGCCTACATCTTCGTCGGCACGATCGTCGCGATGTACGCCCAGGCCCGCGGCATGGTCGAGTTCTGGTTCGCCTGGCTCCTCGTCGACCTGGTCGGCGTCCCCCTGAACTTCGCGAACGGCTACGCCTTCTCCGGCTTCGTCTACGTCATCTACGGCGCACTCGTCCTGTGGGGCATGCGCGACTGGTGGCTGCGCTCCCGCAGGGACACGCGGCCCGTCCTGGAAGGAGCGCCCGCGTGAGCACCTCACCCGTTCTGTACAGCACCGACAACATCGAGGACTGGTCGCTCGACCCGGTCGAGCAGGCCATCGCCGACATCGCCGCCGGCCGCCCGGTCGTGGTCGTCGACGACGAGGACCGGGAGAACGAGGGCGACCTCGTCATCGCCGCCGAGAAGGCGACCCCCGAGATCGTCGCGTTCATGATGAGCGAGTGCCGCGGTCTGATCTGCGCCCCCATGGAGGGCGACGAGCTGGACCGGCTGCGCATCCCGCAGATGGTCGAGAACAACACCGAGTCCATGAAAACCGCGTTCACCGTCAGCGTGGACGCCTCGGGCGCTCATGGTGTGACCACCGGTATCTCGGCCTCGGACCGCTCGACCACGCTTCAGCTCCTGGCGAGCGGCGAGTCGGGGGCCGACGACTTCGTCCGCCCCGGCCACATCTTCCCGCTGCGCGCCAAGCCCGGCGGCGTCCTGGCCCGCAACGGCCACACCGAGGCCGCCGTCGACCTCGCCCGCCTCGCGGGACTGCGCCCGGCCGGCGCCATCGTGGAGATCGCCGGCGAGGACGGCCGTATGCTCCGCCTCCCCGAGCTCATCCCCTTCGCCCGCAAGCACGGCCTGACGATCATCTCCATCGAGGACCTGATCGCCTACCGCCGCTCCGCCGAGCCCACCGTCCGCCGCGAGGCCGAGGTCCACCTGCCGACCGCGCACGGCACCTTCACGGCGTACGGCTACCGCTCCACCGTCGACGGCGTCGAGCACGTCGCCCTGGTGCACGGCGAGATCGGCGACGGCGAGGACGTCGTGGTCCGCGTCCACTCCGAGTGCCTCACCGGCGATGTCTTCGGCTCGCTGCGCTGCGACTGCGGGCCCCAGCTGGACGCCGCCCTGGAGCGCATCCAGGAAGAGGGCCGGGGCATCGTGGTCTACCTGCGCGGGCACGAGGGACGCGGCATCGGCCTGCTGTCCAAGCTGCGCGCCTACGAGCTCCAGGAGCGCGGCCGCGACACCCTGGACGCCAACCTGGAGCTCGGCCTGCCCGCCGACGCGCGGGACTACGCGGCCGGCGCCCAGATCCTCGAAGACCTCGGCGTGCGCAGCGTGCGCCTGATGACCAACAACCCCGACAAGACCGACGCGCTCGTGCGACACGGCATCAAGGTCACCGACCGGGAGCCGATGCCCGTCACCGCGGGCGAGCACAACCTCCGGTACCTGCGCACCAAGCGGGACCGGATGGGACACGACCTGCCCTGGCTGGAGGCGGCCCCGGCCGTCTCCGCCTGCGCCAACCAGTAAGAGAGCAAGAGGAGAGACGTGAGCGGCAAGGGTGCACCGGAACTGTCCGTACAGGGCGTGGGCGATCTGCGGGTCGCCGTCATCGCGGCGCAGTGGCACGAGAAGGTGATGGACGGCCTGGTGGACGGCGCCCTGCGCGCCCTGCACGACCTCGGCATCGACGAGCCGACCCTGCTCAGGGTTCCCGGCAGCTGGGAGCTCCCGGTCGTCGCCAAGGTCCTCGCGGGCCGCGGCTACGACGCCATCGTCGCCCTCGGCGTCGTCATCCGCGGCGGCACCCCGCACTTCGAGTACGTGTGCCAGGGCGTCACCCGGGGCCTCACCCAGGTGTCGGTCGAGACCGGCGTCCCCGTCGGCTTCGGCGTGCTCACCTGCGACACCGAGGAGCAGGCCCTGGACCGGGCCGGTCTGACCGGCTCCAACGAGGACAAGGGGCACGAGGCGGTGACCGCGGCCGTCGCGACCGCGGCCACCCTGCGTTCAGTATCTGAACCCTGGCGCTGACGAACCGGGTATGTGGCATAGGCTGAGCGTCACCATGTCCAAGAAGACGTTCGAGGAGCTCTTCACCGAGCTCCAGCACAAGGCCGCCACCGGCGATCCCGCCACCTCCCGCACCGCGGAACTGGTCGAGAAGGGCGTCCACGCCATCGGCAAGAAGGTCGTCGAAGAGGCCGCCGAGGTCTGGATGGCCGCCGAGTACGAGGGCAAGGACGCGGCCGCCGAGGAGATCTCGCAGCTGCTGTACCACGTCCAGGTGATGATGGTCGCGCGCGGGATCTCCCTCGACGACGTCTACGCCCACCTCTGAGCCGCACCCGCACATCAGCACATCTCACGCAAAGGAAGCCGACCTCATGCTGCGCATCGCCGTCCCCAACAAGGGTTCCCTGTCAGGCCCTGCGGCGGAGATGCTGCATGAGGCCGGCTACCAGCAGCGCCGCGAGTCCAAGGAACTGCGGATCGTCGACCCGGAGAACGAGGTCGAGTTCTTCTACCTCCGTCCCCGCGACATCGCGATCTACGTCTCCTCCGGCCGCCTCGACATCGGCATCACCGGCCGCGACCTGCTGATCGACTCCGCCGCCGACGCCGAGGAGATCCTCCCGCTCGGCTTCGCCCGCTCCACCTTCCGCTTCGCCGCCAAGCCCGGCACCGCGAACGGCATCGAGGACCTCAAGGGCAGGACCGTCGCCACCTCCTACGAGGGCATCGTCGAGGGACACCTCGCCGACAAGGGCGTCGACGCCTCCGTCGTGCACCTCGACGGCGCCGTCGAGACGGCCATCGAGCTCGGAGTCGCCGAGGTCATCGCCGACGTCGTCGAGACCGGCACCTCGCTGCGCAACGCGGGCCTTGAGGTCTTCGGCGAGCCGATCATGAAGTCCGAGGCCGTCGTGATCCGCCGGACCGGCGCCGACGCCGAGGACCCCAAGGTGCAGCAGTTCCTGCGCCGCCTCCAGGGCGTCCTGGTGGCCCGGACGTACGTGATGATGGACTACGACTGCCGGGTCGAGCAGCTGGAGAAGGCCGTCGCCCTCACGCCCGGCCTGGAGTCCCCGACCGTCTCCCCGCTGCACAACGAGGGCTGGGTCGCCGTCCGGGCGATGGTCCCGTCCAAGGAGGCCCAGCGGATCATGGACGACCTGTACGACATCGGCGCACGGGCCATCCTGACGACGGCCATCCACGCCTGCCGTCTCTGAGAGCCGTACGTCATGTCCGAAATCCCCACACTTCCTGTCACCTTCCGGCCGGGCCGCACCCGAGCGGTCCTGCTCACGGCCGGTGTCGCGATCTTCGTCGTCATCACGGCGGTCGCGGCGCTGCTGGAGAAGCTCGGCCCGGGGGAGCGCCTCAGCTTCGTGTTCACCGCGGCGCTCATCGCCGGCGTGCTCGCGCTGCTCGCCCGGGTCAAGGTCGTCGCCGACGAGTCCGGCGTGACCGTCGTGAACATCGTCAGCAAGCGCCGTCTCGACTGGGCCGAGATCATCCAGGTGAACCTCCGGCCCGGTGACCCCTGGGTCTTCCTCAACCTCAGCGACGGCACCAGCCTGCCCGCGCTGGGCATCCAGCCGGGCATCGCCAAGCAGCGGGCCATCGCCGATGCCCGGGCCCTGCGGGCGCTCGTGGAAGCCCGCACGACGAGGGATCTGCCTTAGACGGCCCTGTCTTGATTAATCTGTTGGCGGAGGCGTTTTCGTGACGCCTCCGCCGCTGATGTTCCCCCTGGTCTTCAGAGGCCCCCTGCTACCCGAGGAGTGACTCCCTCCAGCGATGGACGGATCGTCCTGTAGTACCTGCGCCGCCCCCTCCCGACCTATCGAGGCGGCGGCATGACCATCCCCCTGCTGCTCCTTGCCGCGGCATTCCTGCTGATCCTCGCCAACGGCTTCTTCGTGGCCGCCGAGTTCGGCCTGGTCACGGTCGAGCGACCGGAGGCCGAGAGGGCCGCCGCCGAGGGCGACCGCCGCGCCCGTACCGTCGTCCAGTCGCTGAAGGAGCTCTCCTTCCAGCTCTCCGGCACCCAGCTCGGCATCACCATCACCTCCCTCGTCGTCGGCATGCTCGCCGAACCGGCGCTCGCGGAGCTGCTGCACGGCCCGATCACCGCGCTCGGCATCCCCGAGGGCGCCGTCTCCGGGGTCGCCGTGGCCGTCGGCATGCTGATCGCGTCGGCCGTGCAGATGGTGATCGGCGAACTCGTGCCCAAGAACTGGGCGGTGTCCCGTCCGCTGCAGGTCGCGCGGTTCGTCGCGGGCCCGCAGCACCTCTTCGCGCGGGTCTTCCGGCCGGTGATCGCCGGTCTGAACTCCGTCGCCAACCGTCTCGTCCGCGCGCTCGGCATCGAGCCCACCGAGGAGCTGGCCAGCGCCCGCACCCCCGGGGAACTCGTCTCCCTGGCCCGCCACTCCGCGCAGGCCGGCACCCTGGAGCAGGACACGGCCGACCTCTTCGTGCGGACCCTGTCCCTCGGCGAGCTGACCGCGCAGCATGTGATGACCCCGCGCGTGAAGGTCAGCGCGCTCCAGTCGTCCGCGACCGCCGAGGACGTGGTCAACCTGACCCGCGCCACCGGCCTGTCCCGCTTCCCCGTCTACCGGGAGCGGATCGACGAGGTCGTCGGCATGGTCCACCTCAAGGACGCCCTCGCCGTCCCCGCGGCCGACCGGCTGCGCACTCCCGTCGGCCGGATCGCCCGGCCCGCACTGCTGGTCCCCGAGACCCTGCCGGTACGGCCCCTGCTCACCCGGCTGCGCAGCGAACAGCCCATCGCCGTCGTCGTCGACGAGTACGGCGGTACGGCCGGTGTGGTCACCCTGGAGGACATCGTCGAGGAGATCGTCGGCGAGGTCCGCGACGAGCACGACGACGTGCTCAACGAACCCCCCGAACTCGCCGCCGCCCCCGCGGAGGACGGCAGGCCCGCCTGGGACGCCGACGGCAGCTGCCGCGTCGACATCCTCCAGCGGATAGGACTCGACGTGCCCGAGGGCCCGTACGAGACCGTCGCAGGCCTGGTCGCCGACCTGCTCGGCCGGATCCCGGTCCCCGGCGACAAGGCCGAACTGCCGGGCTGGCGGCTTTCGGTGCGCCAGGTCGGCCACTACCGCGCCGAACGGGTACGCCTCGTGCGTACCGCCCCCGTGGTGGAGGCCGCCCGATGAGCGCGCTCCAACTCCTCTTCGCCGCCCTGCTCGTGCTCGCCAACGGCTTCTTCGTCGGCGCCGAGTTCGCCCTGGTCTCCGTCCGCCGCAGCCAGATCGAACCGCTCGGCACGGCCCGGGCGCGCCAGGTGCTGTACGGCCTGGAACACCTGCCGCAGATGATGGCGGCGGCCCAGTTCGGCATCACCGTCTGCTCACTGACCCTGGGCGCGGTCGCCGAACCCACCGTCGCGCACATCCTGGAACCGCTCTTCGAGTGGATCCATCTCCCGCACGCGATGATCCAACCGCTGGGATACGTCATCGCGCTGGCGATCGTGGTCTTCTTCCACCTCGTCGTCGGCGAGATGCTCCCGAAGAACCTCGCGATGGCCGCGCCCGAGAAGGCCGCGCTGTGGCTCAGCCCCGGCCTGGTCGCCTTCGCCCGCCTGTGCCGTCCCCTCACCCTCGCCCTCGGCGCCTGCGCCCAGGGCATCCTGCGGCTCTTCCGTGTCGAGCCCAAGGACGAGGTCGAGGCGGTCTTCACCAGCGTGCAGCTGGGCCGCCTCGTGGAGGACGCGGGACAGGCGGGCCTGCTGGACCCCGAGGAACAGGAACGCCTGGAGGACGCCCTCGAGTTGGGCTCCCGCCCGGTGACGGACGTCCTCCTCGGGCGTGAGTCCCTGGTCACCGTCCCGCCCTCGGTCACCCCGGGCCAGATCGTCGAGCTGACCGCCCGCACCGGCTACTCCCGCTTCCCGGTGGTGGCGGCCACGGGCGCCTTCATGGGCTACCTGCACGTGAAGGACGTACTGGACCTGGAGGACTCGGAACGGGCGGTGCCCCAGCAGGTCTGGCGCCCCATGGCGACCCTCCGCCCCGAACTCCCCCTGGACGACGCCCTCACGGTGATGCGCCGAGCGGCCACACACCTGGCCCAGGTCGCGGACCCGTCGGGCAAGGTACTGGGGCTGGTGGCGCTGGAGGACGTACTGGAGCTGCTGGTGGGGGAGGTCACGGACCCCGCGCATCGGGCCGTGCCGCAACAGGCACTGGCGTCATAGCCGGGGCCGGGGGGCCCGGTCCGCCCGCGTCACATCGCCGACGGATCCTGTGGCCCCCGCCCCGACAGCACTTCTCCGTACGCCTGCATCAGATCCGGCAACCGCAGAGTCGACAAGTCGTCCCGAGTCAGAGTCCCCGGATAGGTCGACAACCGCAGATCCCGGTACGCGCAGCTCTTCTCGTACAGCGTCCGCAGGAACCGCCCGTTCCCGAGCTCGTCGATCCACCCCTGGTCCACCACATGCCCGGCGATGGAGCGCAGCTCGTCCAGCGCCTCCTCGTCCCACACGTCACCATTCTCCCCGGCGAGCACCTCACCGATGGAGGTGAGTTCGAGGGGCCGGTAGGAGGGGAAGTCCACGCGGGTGGTGAAGCGGGAGGACAGGCCGGGGTTGGCGGCGAGCAGGCGGTCCATGCCCTCGGGGTATCCGGCGAGGATCACCACCAGGTGGTCCCGGTTGTCCTCCGCCCGCTTCAACAGCACCTGCAGCGCCTCGTCGCCGTACGCATCGCCCTTGCCGTAGCCGGAGTTGGACAGCGAATACGCCTCGTCGACGAACAGCACCCCGCCCAGCGCGGAGTCGATCAGCTCGTTCGCCTTCACGGCCGTCTGCCCGAGGTACTCGCCGACGAGATCGGCCCGCTGCGCCTCCACCAGATGGTCACCGCCGAGCAGCCCCAGCGCATAGAACACCCGGCCCAGAATGCGCGCGACCGTGGTCTTGCCGGTGCCGGAGGGGCCGGAGAAGACGAAGTGCCGTTTGGGCGGCTGGACCGGAAGTCCCTGCCCCGCCCGCAGCCGGGCCATGTTCAGCTGTGCCGACAACGCCTTGACCTGGCGCTTCACCGGCTCAAGGCCCACCATGCGCTCCAGTTCGGCGAGCGCCTCCTCAAGTAACCCGGGATCGGTGGGTCCGGCGGGCGGGGGCTGTCCGGGAAGGTTCGCCCGTTCGCGCACCCCCGGCTCCGTCACCGGGGGAAGTGGGCCGGACGGCGGCAGGTCGGGCCCGGAGAGCTTCAGTTCACGGCCCTCGCCGAAGATCGGGTCGAGGGAGTCGGGGCCGTCGACGGAGTCCTGGCCGAGACCGGTGAGCGTGATCGGCGCGAGATCGCCGGCCTCGTCGTACCCGTCGCCCTCGGCGATGGCGGCGAGCCGGGCCGAGGTGTCCATGAAGGCGGCGTCGACGCGGTGCACGGCCCGGTAGAGGGGGAGGGCGGCGGCCGACCGGCCGGTGCCCTCATGGGCCCGCGCCAGCCAGTACCGCAGCTCCTTGCGCTGCGGCTGTTCGCTGCGGCAGCGCATCAGGGCCGCCGACAGCAGCGGTTCGGCCTGGCCGTACATCTCCAGACGGACCCGGGCCATGCCGCCGAACAGTCCCGCCTCGATCCCGAGCATGGGGTCGTCGAGCAGCGGGTCGGTGTGCCGGACGAGCTGTTCCCAGTCCTTGACCAGGTAGGCCCGGCAGGCGTGCAGGAAGCGGACCTGGGCGTCGGCGTCCACCGGGGGCAGGCCTGCCAGCGCCCGGTCCAGCTCCGGTACGTGCCGGCCGTCCAGCCAGTGCGAGGCGTGCGCGAGCAGCAGATCGCGCGGGCTCTCCAGCACCGGCTGCACCCACCAGCCCAGCCAGTACCAGGAGTTGAGGGTCCGGCGGTGCCGGGCGCGCTGATCCCCGAAGCGTTCCCGGTGCCGGAACATCCTGAGCAGCGCGGTGGTCGTGTCCACGCGCAGCGCGTGCAGGCCGAGCCAGCCGTCGGCCATGCCGGGATCCATCCGCACCGCGGTGCGGAACTCCTCCTCCGCCTGCGGATAAGCGCCCATGGTGTAGGCGTCCACGCCTCGCAACCAGGCGAGGTCGGCCGGGGCCTCGGGGCCCTGCGTGCCGAAGTCCATCACGTCCCCCACAAACCGTGCCCCCGTCGGTTGGCCACCGGGCCGTCGCCCGTCGGCCTTCAGAGTCGAACCGCCGTACTGCGGACCGGAGTTGCAACGGTGCGTGGAGCAGCAGTCCCAGGTCGCACCGAGGGCATCGTACCTGCGGTGGCGTCGCCCGCCCCAGGGTGCCGCACCGGCCGTTTGGCGAGGTGGGAGCAGATGGGGGCGCAGTCGTCGGTAACCGAGGGTGAGCGAATCACGGCTCGGTGCGGCCGGAAAACGGGGTGAGGGCAGAACGAAGCCCCCGATCACGGGGGAACAACCGGGGGCTTCGCGTCTGACGGGCGGTCCGCGTCGACCGCACATTGAGAACGTAAGACCTGTACGGCCCTTGGGTCAAGCCGAGTTGGGGCAGTGCGGCAAGTTCCCGCCGACCGCTCTTCACACCTTCACCACATTGCGGATGGTCCCTCACTCAGCGTGAGGAGCTGGTTCGTTTCTATGGTCCCGGCAGGCCCGGAACGCAACTCGTATCCCTTGGCGCACTGCCGTACCAGTGCGTCGGCGAACGGCCGCGAGGGGTCAACGGCGAAATGCTTCTGTTCCGCCGCGACCCAGTCGTCCCAGAACTCCCGTTGCTCCTCACCGTCCCGCGAGCGACCGCGCGCCCAGGACTCCGCCTGCGGCAGATCCATCCACAGCAGAAAGGCGAGATACGGCCGCAGCGCGTGCCGTCCGGCGCCGACCCCCTCGACGAGGACCACCGGGGCGGGCGGCAGGGCGACGGGGTTCCGGAAGCGGCGGGCGCGCCAGTCGTAGGGGGTGTAGTGCGCGGTCTGCCCGTGGGAGAGGGGCTCGATCACCTGGGCCAGCAGCCGGTCCGTCCAGTCGAACAGCTCGTCATGGCTGGCGATGTCGTCGAGCCGCAGCACGGGAGCCCCGCCCAGCGCCCGCGCCAACCGCTCGGCGAACGTGGACTTCCCGGAGCCGGCGTGCCCGTCGATCCCGATCAGACGGACGGGACCGCAGGACGCGGGGAGGCGGAGGAGCCGTGCGGCGAGGTCGTGGATGGCGGTTCCCGGAGTGAGTCGTGCGTACACCGGAAGTCTAGTGATGCGGCATCGCGGTGATGCCAGTGGTCGAGTCCAATATTCCTGGCGCGGCATGCTCCGAAGTGCTGGCAGTAGGCCTCGGCTGCGTCCATAGTTGGCGCACACATACGCACTGGACCTGCCCCGACTCGGACACCTGGGGGTCTTCCGCCCATGAGCAGATCCGAACAGCCGTCCCGCAGAACCGTCCTGACCGCCGCGGTCGCCGCAGCCATGGCCGGCGGCGCGGGCGCGGTGCCGGCCGCAGCCGCCGCCGGCACCCGCGCCGCAGCGGCCGACCCGGCGCGGGCCGGGGCCCGCCAGGTCGACAACCGGGCCTGGACGACGTACACCGACTGGCGCTCGGGCGCCGCGAAGGGCACCCGGGCCGTCGCGGGCGCCCGTCCCGGCCTGGTGATCGGCGCCCCCATCGGCCTCGCCGACTACACCGACCCGCACACCGGCACCACCGCCACCTGGGAGTACGCGACCTGGACCTCGCCCGTCCACCGGCTCACCGTGCCCTCGACCGAGGCCGTCGCCTCCTGGAACGCGCACACCCCGGGCGGCACCTGGCTCCAGGTCGAGCTCAAGGGCACCTACTCCGACGGCACCGACACCCCCTGGTACGTCATGGGCCGTTGGGCCGCCGGTGACCAGGACATCAAGCGGACCTCCGTCGACGACCAGACCGACGACAAGTCCACGATCTGGACCGACACCTTCGCCATCGACGACCCGGCGACGGGCCTGCGCCTGACCTCGTACCGGCTGCGCCTCACCCTCTACCGCAAGCCGGGGACGAAAAAGACCCCCACCGTGTGGCGGCTGGGCGCGATGGGCTCCGACGTCCCGGACCGCTTCACCGTCCCGGCCTCCACGCCCGGTCTGGCCCAGGAGCTGATCGTCCCGCGCTACTCGCAGGAGATCCACATCGGCCAGTACCCCGAGTACGACAACGGCGGTGAGGCCTGGTGCAGCCCCACCTCCTCGCAGATGATCATCGAGTACTGGGGCGGCCGGCTCACCGAGGAGCAGCTCGCCTGGGTCGACCCGAGCTTCGCCGACCCCCAGGTGTGCCACGCGGCCCGGTTCACCTACGACTACCAGTACGCGGGCTGCGGCAACTGGCCCTTCAACGCGGCCTACGCGGCCACCTTCAAGGACCTCCAGGGCGTCGTCACCCGGCTCGGCTCGCTGACCGACCTGGAGACGCTGATCGCGGCCGGGATCCCGGCCATAACGTCCCAGTCGTTCCTGAAGGAGGAGCTGACGGGGGCGGGCTACGGCACCGCGGGCCATCTGATGAACGTGATCGGCTTCACCGCGGAGGGCGATGTGATCGCCAACGACCCGGCCTCGCCGAGCAACGCGGAGGTCAGGCGCGTGTACCGCAGGCGGGAGTTCGAGAATATCTGGCTGCGGACCAAGAGGTACAACGCCAGCGGCAAGGTCGTCTCGGGCACCGGAGGCGTCTGCTACCTGTACTTCCCGGCGCGTCTGTCGGTGCGCCAGCACGTGGCGCTCGCGACGGTGGGCGTGCGCTGAGACGCAGTACGACCACGGCCCCCGGACCCCGCCGGGGGCCGTTCGCTGTGACCAAGGTCTCTGCCGCAAAAGCCCTGGTCGGTGGCAAGGTGGACGGATGAGTACGAATGCAGCCACCGTCACCCGCGTGCGCACCGGCGGTCCGGAGGAAGACGGTCCGAAGGTCCTCGAACACGTCATGGGCTGGACCCTGGTCGTGGTCGTCGCGATGCTCGTGGCCCAGCTCGGTCTGATCTGACCTGACACATATTCGAACCTGACATACTGCGGGATGTCCCGCCGCCAGCCTGAGACCAGGGTCGAAATTGAATAGTCAGCAGCGCGTTGCCGTCGTCCGCCCCCGGGCGCGCGGCACCGAGCGATCGGCGGCCCGCCGCGCCGAACTCATCGCCATCGGGCGGAGTTTGTTCGCCGACACGTCCTACGACGCGCTGTCGATGGACGACATCGCGCGGCAGGCGCATGTGGCCAAGGGACTGATCTACTACTACTTCCAGTCCAAGCGCGGTTATTACCTGGCGATCATCCACGACTCCGTCGCCGACCTGGTCACCTACGCGGCGAGCGGCGTCGAACTGCCCCCGGTGGAGCGGGTCCACCGCACGATCGACAGCTATCTGCGCTACGCCGAGCACAACCAGGCCGCCTACCGCACCATCGTCAGCGGCGGCGTCGGCTTCGACACCGAGGTGCATGCCATCCGGGACGGGGTGCGCGAGGCGATCGTCGCGACCATCGCCGAGGGCGCGTACGGCCGTACGGACATCTCCCCGCTGGCCCGCATGGGCCTGCTGGCCTGGGTGTGCAGCGTCGAGGGCGCCGCCCTGGACTGGATGGACCACCCCGAACTCTCCCGCGACACCATGCGGGAGCTGCTGGTGAAGACCCTGGGCGGCGCCCTGCGCGCGATCGAGGAGCTGGACCCCGCCCACCCGGCCCCCGAGCCCGCCCGCCGCGAGGCATGACGAAGGGGCGGAGTCTCGTGGTCTCCGCCCCCAGGTCCCCCGTATCAGGGGTTAGTTGATCGCCTTGATGAGCTCGCCGTTCGCGGTGTCCCCGCTCAGCTCCCAGAAGAACGTGCCCGCAAGGCCCTGCTGGTTCTTGTACGTCATCTTCGTGGCGATGGTCGCCGGGGTGTCGTAACTCCACCAGTTGGAGCCGCACTTGGCGTAGGCGGTGCCGCCCACCTTGCCGGTCGCCGGGCACCTGGTCCTCAGGACCTTGTAGTCCTCGATGCCCTGCTCGTACGTCCCCGCCGCCGGGCCGGTCGCGGTGCCGCCGGGCGCCGACTGGGTCACTCCGGTCCAGCCGCGGCCGTAGAAGCCGATGCCCAGCAGGAGCTTGGAGGCCGGGATGCCGAGGCCCTTGAGCTTGGCTATGGTCGCCGAGCTGTGCATGGTGGCCTTCGGGATGCCCGAGTAGGAGGTCAGCGGCGAGTGCGGAGCCGTCGGTCCCGTCGCGTCCCAGGCGCCGAAGTAGTCGTAGGTCATGGGGTTGTACCAGTTCACGTACTGCGCCGCGCCCGCGTAGTCCGCCGCGTCGATCTTGCCGCCCGCGGTGGCGTCGGCCGTGATCGCCGCGGTCACCAGGTTGCCCGTGCCGAACTTCGCCCGCAGGGCCTGCATCAGGTTCTTGAAGGCCGCACGTCCGCTGGTGTCACACGTGAGACCGCAGGCGTTCGGGTACTCCCAGTCGATGTCGATGCCGTCGAAGACATCCGCCCACTTGGAGTTCTCGACCAGGTTGTAGCAGGACTGGGCGAACGCGGCCGGGTTCTGGGCCGCCTGGCCGAAGCCGCCGGACCAGGTCCAGCCGCCGAAGGACCACAGCACCTTGAGGTTCGGGCGCTTCTTCTTCAGCTCGCGCAGCTGGTTGAAGGTGCCGCGCAGCGGCTGGTCCCAGGTGTCGGCCACACCGTCGACCGACTCGGCCGCGGTGTAGGTCCGCTCGGTGGCCGCGTAGTTGTCGCCGATGACGCACTTGCCGCCGGTGACATTGCCGAAGGCGTAGTTGATGTGCGTGAGCCTGGCCGCGGAACCCGACGTCTCGATGTTCTTGACGTAGTACTTGCGGTCGTAGGTGCCCCATTCGGTGAAGTAGCCGATCACCTTGGAGCCCGCGGCCGCCTCGGCCGCGGGAGCGCTCGATCTCGCGGTGGCCGAAGCGGTGGCCGAACCCGCCCCGGCCAGCAGCCCCGCGCCGAGGACGGCCGCGCAGGCGGCGGAGATCAGCGCCCGGAACCGGGTGCGGTGGGGTATGTGCATCGGGTGTCTCCTCGTGGGGGAGAGGGGGACGCGCGCCGATTGGCATGAACGCGGTAAGGCGTTGCCCGCACATTAGGAGGACTAGACCAGTCGGGTCAATGGTTCGGACCAATTTCGCGCGGCTTGAGTTTTCTTGGAGTAAGCGGTCGTTAACTGGTGACTCGGTGCCTCCGATCGGGCATACTCACAGCGCACAGCCGCTGGTCAGCAGCTTCCGTGACCCGGGAGTGCGAGCCGCCGGCCCGCACCCAGTGAGACCCGGCGGAGCCGCCCCACCCAAGGCGCACGTCCGCCGATGCGCCCGACAAGGGAGGAGAGCGTCGCCATGCCCGACCGCGCCCCGCAGCCGGTGGACCGGCAACTGCCCACGGACGAGGCCCGGGATCTGATCTCGCTCGTCCGCGACATCGCCCAGCGCGAGATCGCCCCGAAGGCGGCCGAGGAGGAGGACGCCGGACGATTCCCGCGCGAGGTCTTCTCGCTGCTGTCGGAATCAGGCCTCCTCGGACTGCCCTACGACGCCGAGTACGGCGGCGGCGAGCAGCCGTACGAGGTCTACCTCCAGGTCCTCGAAGAGCTCGCCATGGCCCGGCTCACCGTCGGCCTCGGCGTCAGCGTGCACACCCTGGCCTCCTACGCCCTCGCCGCCTATGGCACCAAGGAGCAGCAGGTCGAGCATCTGCCCGCGATGCTCGGCGGGGGACTGCTGGGCGCCTACTGTCTGTCCGAGCCCTCGTCCGGATCGGATGCCGCGTCCCTGCGCACCAAGGCGGTGCGGGACGGCGACGACTGGGTGATCACCGGTACGAAGGCCTGGATCACGCACGGCGGCATCGCCGACTTCTACACGGTCATGGCCCGCACCGGCGAGGAGGGCCCGCGCGGAATCACCGCGTTCCTGGTGCCCGGCGACGCCGAGGGGCTGAGCGGGGCCGCGCCCGAGAAGAAGATGGGCATGAAGGGCTCGCCGACCGCGCAGGTCCACTTCGACGGCGTGCGGGTTCCGGACGAGCGGCGGCTCGGCGAGGAGGGGCAGGGCTTCGCCATCGCCCTGGCCGCGCTGGACTCCGGGCGGCTCGGCATCGCGGCCTGCGCCATCGGCGTGGCCCAGGCGGCGCTGGACGAGGCCGTGGCGTACGCCTCCGGCCGACGCCAGTTCGGGCGGCCGATCTCCGACTTCCAGGGCCTGCGCTTCATGCTCGCCGACATGGCGACCCAGATCGAGGCGGGCCGTGCGCTGTACCTGACGGCGGCGCGACTGCGGGACGCGGGACGGCCGTTCGCCAAGCAGGCGGCAATGGCGAAGCTGCACTGCACCGACACCGCGATGAAGGTGACCACCGACGCCGTGCAGATCCTCGGCGGGTACGGCTACACCGCCGACTTCCCGGCCGAGCGCTACATGCGCGAGGCCAAGGTGCTGCAGATCGTCGAGGGCACCAACCAGATCCAGCGCATGGTCATCGCCCGTCACCTCGCGGGTCCCGAGGGGCGCTGAACTCACCCGGCCGCACCGTCGGCGCCGCCAGCCGGATCCACTCCGGGTCGTGGCGGCCCGGCAGGGTGCGGCCCCGGTCCGCCCACGTGCGCATCAGATCCCGGTAGATGGGCGGGTCCTGGAGCTGCGGCGGTGCCAGCGGAACCGATTCTGCGGGTCGCGGCACAAGGACGCGTCGTTGACGCCCGGTCGTCGAATATGTGGGGGTCATACCAGGGCAACGCGGCGGCGACCGGGCAGGTCACCGATCCGCGGAATCGGGCGTGAGTTCGCGGACGCCCCGCATCTGGTCACCCGTACCCATCTGACGTACCGTCAGCTCAGCCCCCTCCAGGAGGTCTGCCGTGGCCGACGACCGCCCCGTACCGCTCGACGAGTACCCGGTGCACCAGGTGCCCCTCTCCATGAAGCACACGGCGACCGGCGACCGGAACGCCTACGACCGCTGCATCTTCCACGTCCTCGACCACGAGGGCCGGGCGCTGCTGATCGTCGGGCTGGGGGTGTACCCCAACCTGGGCGTGATCGACGCGTACGCGACCCTGCGGATCGGGGACACCCTGTACGCGGCGCGGGCCTCGGACGCCCTCGGCGAGGACCGGATGCGGCTCGTCGTGGGGCCGCTCAGGATCGAGGTCCAGGAGCCGCTGCGCCGACTGCGCCTGGTGAGCGACGACGCGTCGTTGTCGTACGACCTCACCTGGACCGCCGAGTTCCCGGCGCTGTGGGAACCCCACCACACACAGCGCCGCGGCGACCGGCTCACGCTGGAGGGCCGTCGCTTCGTGCAGGCGGGCGGTGTCCGCCCGCCTCCGCCTCGACGGCCGGGTCGGGCACGGCATCTTCGAGCACGGCTCGTTCGGACGGCACGATCCAAGTGGGTTCACCGGCTTCGAGTCGGTCGCGCCGTAAGGGAGTTGAGTCCATGCCCTCAGCACCTCGTCCGCGTACCAGCACCCGTGACCCCGAGGACCTCGTGGTCTACGCGGGATTCGAACCCGCGGCCGTCCTCGACTGGGAGATGGCGGCCCTCGCCCCGTGTGAGGTGGACCTCGGCTGGACGATCTGTCTGCACCGCTTCTTCCAGGACCTGACCGTCGCCTTCGGGCAGCGCGGACTGCCGGGCTTCCTGCGCCGCGACCGGGTAGAGGCACGCTATGCCGAACTCACCGGCCACACCCCGCGCGACATGGAGTTCCACACCCTGTACGCCGCGCTGCGGCACGCCATTGTCATGCTGCGCGTCGCCTACCGGCAGGTGCGCTTCGGCGAAGCCGTCGTCCCGGCGGATCCGGACACACTGATCCTGCACCACGGCAGTCTGCGCGCCATGGTGCAGGGCAGCTACTGGGATCGAACCGAGCGGTTCCTGCCGCCGCTGTGTGCTCAGGCAGCGGCGCGCCGCATCCCCGGAACGCGCATCGGGCGCGAGCCCGGGCCGCCGACGTGCGAGAAGGGCTGCGTCCGCCAGTCGAGTCCCTGAGGGAGCGTCAACAGCAGGGCGGTGTCCTGCTCCTGGGGTTCGGCCGACTCGTCCGCGGCGCGGGCGTCGGAGGCGCGACGGCCGGTGCCGGCGCACACCGTCAGCCCGAACGGGTTCCACGGCGAGGCGCACAGCGCGTGCTCGGGCAGGACCTCCTCGTCCGCCAGCAGCGCGATGGGCTGCGCGCAGTCCGGGCAGATCACCCGGTACATCTCGAAGGTGTCGTACGCATCGAACTCCTCGTCGGCGAAGTCGCCATCGGGTTCGACGCCCTCCGGCTCGGGCTCGACGACAAGCTGCGGGCGCTTGGGTGCGGTACGACCAGGGCGCTTAAGACTCTGCATGGGATTCTCCCCCTCGGGCTGGGCCGTTCAGGCGCTGCGGCCTCGACCACAGCAAGCACTTCCCGTCCCGTCTCAGCGGTAATCACGAGAACATCACGGAGCCGGTCCGGTGGCTGTGGCGTTCGTCACATGCCGCCCGCAGGTGCCCGGGGCGGCCGGTTTGTCCCCCAGGCGGCTCACAGGCTCCTCTCCGTCACATCACGAACAGGGCATGACCTGGGCCGCTCGGGTATCCCGGGAGGTCAGGGGCACTGTAGGTTCTTGCGCCATGGAGGAGCTGGACCGACAGATCGTGCAGCTGCTCGTCAAGGACGGGCGGATGAGCTACACAGACCTGGGCAAGGCCACGGGCCTGTCCACGTCGGCCGTGCACCAGCGGGTGCGACGGCTCGAACAGCGTGGCGTCATCCGCGGCTACGCCGCGGTCGTGGACCCCGAGGCCGTCGGGCTGCCCATGACCGCCTTCATCTCGGTGAAACCGTTCGACCCCAGCGCGCCCGACGACATCGCGGACCGCCTGGCCGGGGTCCCCGAGATCGAGGCGTGCCACAGCGTCGCGGGCGACGAGAACTACATCCTCAAGGTGCGTGTGAGCACCCCGCACGAACTGGAGGAGCTGCTGGCACGGCTGCGCTCGCTCGCCGGGGTCTCCACCCGGACGACGGTGGTGCTCTCCACTCCGTACGAGGCACGGCCGCCGCGTATCTGACCCCACGCGCGCTCCGGGCGGCCGGGGCGGGTCGCGGTGCGCGCACGGGGCCGGCGGAGCGCGCGCCGGGCCCAGGTCACCGCTCTCGGCGCCGTACGACCCCACCTGCGTACCGGGCGGCCGGGGCGAGGCGGGAGACTGTTCCCCATGAGTGAGCGCACCGCCGAGTCCGAGTCGAAGACTGTCCTGCTCCGCCGCGGAGAGGTCCACAGCCCCGCCGACCCGTTCGCCACCGCGATGGTCGTCGAGCGCGGCCAGGTGGCCTGGGTGGGTTCGGAGGGTGCCGCGGACGCCTTCGCGGACGGTGTGGACGAGGTCGTGGACCTGGACGGCGCGCTCGTCACCCCCGCCTTCACCGACGCCCATGTGCACACCACCGCCACGGGCCTCGCCCTGACCGGCCTCGACCTGTCCACCGCCCCCTCCCTGGAGGCGGCCCTCGATCTCGTACGGGGCTTCGCCGCCGCCCGCCCGAACGACCGCGTCCTGCTGGGCCACGGCTGGGACTCCGCCCGCTGGCCCGGCGGCCGCCCCCCGACACGGACCGAGCTCGACGCGGCCACCGGCGGGCGGCCCCTTTATCTCTCCCGCATCGACGTCCACTCGGCGGTCGTGACGACGGCCCTGCTCGACATGACGTCCCTGGGCCGGGCCCACGGCCCGCTCACCGCCGACGCCCACCACGCCGTACGCGCCGCCGCGCTCGCCGCGGTGACGCCGGCTCAGCGCGTCGAGGCCCAGCGCGCGGCCCTCGCCCACGCCGCCTCCCTCGGTATCGGCTCCCTCCATGAGTGCGCCGGCCCGGAGATCTCCTCCGAGGACGACTTCACCGGACTGCTCCGGCTCGCCGCCGAGGAACCCGGACCCCGGGTCGTCGGGTACTGGGCCGAACAGGACGTCGACAGGGCGCGGGAACTCGGCGCGGCCGGCGCCGCGGGCGACCTCTTCGTCGACGGCGCCCTCGGCTCGCACACCGCCTGTCTGCACCAGCCGTACGCCGACGCCGGGCACACCGGCCTCGCCTATCTGGACGCCGCCGCCGTCGCCGCCCATGTCGCCGCCTGCACCGAGGCGGGGATCCAGGCGGGCTTCCACGCGATCGGCGACGCCGCCGTGACCGCCGTGGTGGAGGGCGTGCGCGCCGCCGCCGAGAAGGTTGGCCTCGCCCGCGTCCGCGCCGCCCGGCACCGGGTCGAACACGCCGAGATGCTCACCCCCGAGACGATCGCCGCCTTCGCCGAGTTCGGCCTGACCGCCTCGGTCCAGCCCGCCTTCGACGCGCTGTGGGGCGGCGAGGACGGCATGTACACCGCCCGTCTGGGCGCCGAGCGGGCCCGCTCCCTGAACCCCTTCGCGGCCCTGCTGCGGGCCGGTGTGCCGCTCGCCTTCGGCTCCGACAGCCCGGTCACCCCCCTGGACCCCTGGGGCACGGTCCGCGCCGCCGCCTTCCACCGCACGCCCGAGCACCGGGTCTCGGTACGGGCCGCGTTCACGGCCCACACGCGGGGCGGCTGGCGCGCGATCGGGCGGGACGACGCGGGTGTCCTGGTCCCCGGCGCGCCCGCGGACTACGCCGTGTGGCGCACCGGTGAACTCTTGGTCCAGGCCCCGGACGACCGGGTCGCCCGCTGGTCGACCGACCCGCGCTCCGGCACCCCCGGCCTTCCCGACCTCACTCCGGGCCGTGACCTGCCCGTCTGTCTGCGCACGGTGGTGGGCGGACGGACGGTGTTCGTACGGCCGGGCGAGTGATCTCCCGGGGTGGCGTGCCGCCGATTGTGCCCGCCGCGCCCTCGCGCGACCTGCGCATTCCCACGCGCTGACCAGGGAGTTGAGGAGAGACCCGCAGGTCAAACGGCTGTTGACAGCCGACGGCAGGAGGCCGGTAGGTTCGGCCGAGTCCACCACCGGACGCCCGACCAGGAATGCGTGAACGTTCCGGGAACTCGTCGCGACGCCGCTGGGTCAGGGACGGTGTGCCGCACCGGGGCACCGCCACTGGGAGCCAGGCTCAGCGCCCACGCCACGACGAGGGAACGTTCCGGCCGGTCGGGGAGGTGTGACCCGGGTGGGGCCCGGGCGCTCAGTAGACAACGGCTTTCGGTCGACCCGCAGCCAGCGGGCCCCAGGTCGGCCCGAAGGGCGCCGGGCCCCCATCCGCAGGGCGCGTGCATGATCCGAAAAGCAGATGGCTACCCCGCTCTTGTGCAATCGACACCACCATACGAACGTGATGTCACGTAATCGCAGGCCGCGCCCACTAAGGTGGAGCTTCTGCGGACGCACACGAAGGGGCAGCAGTGAACGACGGCGACGGGATCCGTGAGGCGGAGGCCTCGGGGAGGCGGTTCGGCCCGCTCGGCACCGCGTTGGTGATCATTCCGACCTACAACGAGGCGGAGAACATCAAGGCGATCGTCGGCCGGGTGCGCTCGGCCGTACCCGAGGCGCACATCCTCGTGGCCGACGACAACAGCCCCGACGGCACCGGCAAGCTCGCCGACGAACTGGCCGCCGGGGACGACCACGTCCAGGTGCTGCACCGCAAGGGCAAGGAAGGCCTCGGCGCCGCCTACCTCGCGGGCTTCCGCTGGGGGCTGGAGCACGGCTACGGCGTCCTGGTCGAGATGGACGCCGACGGCTCCCACCGCCCCGAGGAACTGCCCCGGCTGCTCACCGCGCTCAAGGGCGCCGACCTGGTCCTGGGCTCCCGCTGGGTGCCCGGCGGCCGGGTCGTGAACTGGCCCAAGAGCCGTGAGTTCATCTCCCGCGGCGGCAGTCTCTACTCCCGTATGGCCCTCGATCTGCCGCTGCGTGACATCACCGGCGGCTATCGCGCCTTCCGCCGCGAGACCCTGGAGGGCCTCGGCCTCGACGACGTCGCCTCCCAGGGCTACTGCTTCCAGGTCGACCTCGCCCGCCGCGCGGTCAAGGCCGGTTACCACGTCGTCGAGGTGCCCATCACCTTCGTCGAACGCGAGCACGGCGACTCCAAGATGAGCCGCGACATCCTCGTGGAGGCCCTGTGGCGGGTCACCACCTGGGGCGCGCAGGAGCGGGCGGGCAAGCTCCTCGGCCGTGTGAAGCCGCAGCCGCCCCAGTCGTAGTCCTACGGCCGCGCAGGCCCCGTTGATCGTCCCCTTATCCCGCACTGAGCCGGGCCCAGGCACACTGGATGCATGACGACTGGCGCACCGACTCCCACGCATCCCGCCCGGCCCCGGCGCTCCCGGCTGCGCACCTTCCTGCCGCTGGGCATCGCCGCCTGGCTGGTGCTGGAGATCTGGCTGCTCACCGTGGTCGCGGGCGCCGCGGGGGGCTTCACCGTCTTCCTGTTGCTGCTCGCCGGCCTGGTGCTCGGCACCGTGGTCGTCAAGCGGGCGGGCAGGCGCGCCTTCCAGAACCTCAACGAGGCACTGCAGCGCGGCGGCACCCCGGCCCCCTCCAGCGGCGGCAACGGCCTGATGATGCTCGGCGGTCTGCTGCTGATGCTGCCCGGCCTGATCTCGGACGCGATCGGTCTGCTGCTGCTGATCCCGCCGGTGCAGAAGGCCCTCGGGCAGTACGCGGAGCGCACTTTCGACCGCAGGCTCCGCCAGGCCGGCCCAGGCTCCCTGGGCGACGCCTTCCAGCAGGCTCGTATGCACCGGCCCGACGGGAAGGTCGTCCAGGGTGAGGTCATCCGGGACGAGCCGGGGGACGCCCCCGAGGGACCGCGGCCGCTGACGCACTGAGCCGGACGAAAAACCGAGGGCGCCGTACGCAGAACGTACGGCGCCCTCGGTCTTGTTGTGCTGTATCGGGGTTCCGGACCCGGTGGGACTAGGCCGACTTGCGGCTGTCCCTGGGGTGGACCGCGATGTTCATCGCGCCGGAACGCAGAACGGCCAGGCGCTCCTCAAGGACCTCTTCGAGTTCCTCGCGGGTGCGCCGCTCCATCAGCATGTCCCAATGCGTACGCGCGGGCTTGGCCTTCTTCTCCTCAGGGCCGTCGCCGTCTACGAGGAGTGCCTGGGCCCCGCAGACCTTGCACTCCCACTCCGGCGGGATCTCCGCCTCGACCGAGAAGGGCATCTCGAAGCGGTGCCCCTTCTCGCATGCGTACTCCACGGCCTGGCGCGGGGCCAGGTCGATGCCGCGGTCCGTCTCGTAGCTGGTCACCACGAGGCGCGTGCCGCGAAGAGCTCGCTCACTCATGAATCGTGCCTCCCGGGCTTGTCGCCCACAGGACAGGTGTCGCTGTCGTCGTCATCCGGTCAACGTCCGGTCGGCGGTAAAGATTCCCGTTCCGGGTCATGCGTCGCCGTCGTAGCCGCCCCTTGTTGTACCCACCGGCGCCCGGTTTGTCACATCTGCTAGCAGATGTCACCCAGCGTTTCGGCATCTTTGACGCGCAGTAACGGTACGCCTGGCAGGCCAAACGCGTACACTACAGCCCTTTCGCGCTGAACGCTAAATCCTTGCCGGAACGGGGTTTCCCGCGTCGCTGATCGCCTGCCGTACCGGGACCCGCGCGAGCAGCACGAACCCGATCACGAAGAAGGCCACCAGCGAGATGATCGCGTCCCGATAACTTCCGGTCAGTTGGTACGTGAGCCCGAACAACAGGGGGCCGAGCCAGCTCATCCCGCGGTCGCTCATCTCGTACGCCGAGAAGTACTCGGCCTCCTTGCCCGGCGGCACGAGATGGGAGAACAGGGAACGGGACAGGGCCTGGCTGCCGCCCAGCACCAGGCCGATCCCGGCCGCCAGCACGAAGAACCACACCGGTGCCCCGGCCGGCAGGAAGTACCCCGCCGCCAGTGTCACCGTCCATGCAATCAGCGACCCCAGAATCGTGCGCTTGGCGCCGTACGTCCGCGCGAGCCGCCCCATCAGCAGCGCCCCCGCCACCGCCAGCAACTGGACCAGCAGCACCGCGCCGATCAGCGTGGACTGGCCGAGCCCCAGCTCCTCGGAGCCGTAGATGGAGGCCTGGGAGATCACCGTCTGGATGCCGTCGTTGTAGACGAGGTACGCCAGCAGGAAGGCGAGCGTCAGCGGGTGGCGGCGCATGTCGCGGACGGTGGCCGCGAGCTGCCGGAAGCCGGGCGCGGTCGACCGCTCGCCGCAGGAGGAGCGGCGGTCGCGCAGCCGGAGCAGCGGTATCAGGGTGAAGGCACCCCACCACAGGCCCGCCGAGGCAAGGCAGATGCGGACGGCCGTCGTCTCCGAGACACCGAAGGAGTCGTGCGCGAGGTACAGCACCAGGTTCGCGATCAGAACCAGGGCGCCCGCCGCGTATCCGAAGGCCCAGCCCCGGGAGGACACCGCGTCGCGCTCCTCGGGCGGGGCGATCTGCGGCAGATAGGAGTTGTAGAGCATCATCGACACGGACTGTGCCGCGTTCGCGACGATCAGCAGGGCGCCGCCGAGCAGGTAGCGGTCGCCGTCGAGGAAGAACATGCCCGCCGTGGCCGCTGCCCCGGTGTACGCGGCCGCGGCCAGCAGCGGCTTCTTGCGGCCGCTGCGGTCGGCGGCGGCGCCCACCAGGGGCATCACCAGGACGGCCATGATCACCGACAGGGACACCGAGTAGGCGAAGAAGGAGCCGGCGCGCACCGGGATGCCGAGCGGGTGGACGAAGCCGTCCGCGTCGGCGGCCTGCTCGGCCACCGATGTCAGATAGGGGCCGAGGAACACGGTGAGCACGCTCGTCGAATAGACGGAGCACGCCCAGTCGTAGAAGTACCAGCCGCGCTGCTCGCGCCGCCGCCCCGCGACCTCCTCGGCGGCCGTCGTCCCCATGGTGCCGGTGTCCACCCGCGCCCTCGCTTCCCCGTCCGGGCCGCGGCCCGCCGAGGTCTCAGACCCAGACGCCCCGGTCCTCCATGACCTTGCGCAATGTCTCGATGTGATCGGTCATGATGCCATCGACCCCCAGGTCCAGGAGCCGGTGCATACGGTCCTCCTCGTTGACCGTCCACACGTGCACCTGGAGCCCGTGCGCATGGGCGGTGCGCACGAAGCGGTGGTCGACCACCTGGATGCCGGACTGCATCTCGGGCACCTGCGCGGCGACCGCCGAGCGGCGCACCGCCGCGGGCAGGCCCCAGGAACGCAGCCGCAGACTGAGCACCCCGCGCGTGCCGTACGACGTGGCCAGCTGAGTACCGGCCAGCCGCTGGGCGCGTACCACGCGGGCCTCGGAGAAGGAGCCGAGGCAGATGCGGTTCCAGGTGCCGGTGCGCTCGACCAGGTCGAGGAAGGGCAGCAGCGCGGACTCCGCCTTCACATCGACGTTCCAGCGCGCCTCGGGGAAGGCATCCAGGAGCTCCTCGAACAGCGGCACCGGCTCCTGGCCGGCCACGCGCGCGTGCCGTACGTCCGCCCAGGGCAGGTCGGCGATCTTGCCCGCACCGTCGGTCACCCGGTCCAGCGTCGAGTCGTGGAAGGCGACCAGCTTGCCGTCGCGGGTGGCGTGGACGTCGGTCTCCAGGTACCGGTAGCCCAGGTCCACCGCGCGACGGAACTGCAGCAGCGTGTTCTCCAGGCCGTCCGCCGCACCGCCCCGGTGGGCGAAGGGGATCGGACCGGGATGGTCGAGATAGGGGTGGCGTATGGGCGTGCTCACGGTCGCAGTATGGCGCGCCGGGGTTGACCCGTGGCAACGACCGTGCTGCCGCCGGGTGCCTGGTGGACGGCGAAGACGCGCAGGAAGAGCTGGGCGAGCGGGCCGATGGCCAGCGCGTACAGCAGGGTGCCCACGCCGATCGTGCCGCCCAGGAGGAAGCCGGAGACGACCACCGCGACCTCGATGCCCGTACGCATCAGCCGGATCGAGCGCCCGGTCCGCTGGTGCAGCCCGGTCATCAGGCCGTCGCGCGGGCCCGGTCCGAAGCGGGCGGCGATGTAGAGGCCGGTGGCCATGCCGTTGAGGACGATGCCGGCGATGAGAAGGGGTATCCGGACGGCGAGGGTGTGCACCTCCGGGAGGGCGGCCAGTGTGCCGTCCATGGCGATGCCGACGACGAAGACATTGGAGACGGTGCCGAGGCCGGGCCGCTGGCGCAGCGGGATCCACAGGAGCAGGACCGCGGCGCCCACGATGATCGACACAACGCCGATCGTCAGACCCGTCAACTCGGCCAGGCCCTGGTGCAGCACGTTCCAGGGTTCGAGGCCGAGACCGGCTTCCACGAGAAGGGCCGAGCTCGCTCCGTAGAGCGCGAGACCGACGTACAGCTGGATCAACCGTCGCCCGAGACGGCTTGTGGTGGACAAGAGGGTCCCCCCTGTGGTGGTAGTGGCCTGCTTCATGACACCCTGTGGCTTGAGGGGAATGGCCATCCATGGCCAATTCGGGGAAGGTGGACTGATTTCCATGGCGCAGTGGACCTCGGCGGTGGGACCGGCCCAGCTCGCCCGGCTGCTCAGCTCCCAGCAGGACCGCCCCGCGGGCCCCGGCACGCGCCGCCCGCCCGCCTATCGCGCGCTCGCCGACGGCATCCGGCTGCTGGTCCTGGAGGGCAGGGTGCCGGTGGCGGCGCGGCTGCCCGCGGAGCGTGAACTGGCGCTCTCCCTCTCCGTCAGCCGTACGACGGTCGCCGCGGCCTATGAGGCCCTGCGTGCCGAGGGCTTCCTGGAGTCCCGGCGCGGCGCCGGCAGCTGGACCGCTGTCCCGGCCGGAAATCCGCTTCCCGCGCGGGGCCTCGAACCCCTGCCGCCCGAGGCCCTCGGCTCGGTGATCGACCTCGGCTGCGCGGCGCTGCCCGCGCCCGAGCCGTGGCTCACCCGGGCCGTGCAGGGCGCCCTTGAGGAGCTGCCGCCGTACGCCCACACGCACGGCGACTATCCGGCCGGGCTGCCCGCCCTGCGCGCGATGATCGCCGAGCGGTACACCGCGCGCGGGATCCCCACCATGCCCGAGCAGATCATGGTGACCACAGGGGCGATGGGCGCCATCGACGCCATCTGTCATCTCTTCGCGGGGCGGGGCGAGCGGGTCGCCGTGGAGTCGCCGTCCTACGCCAACATCCTGCAGCTGATGCGGGAGGCGGGGACGCGGCTGGTGCCCGTCGCCATGGCCGAGGGGCTCAGTGGCTGGGACATGGACCGCTGGCGGCAGGTGCTGCGCGACGCGGCACCGCGGCTCGCCTATGTCGTCGCCGACTTCCACAATCCGACCGGCGCGCTCGCCGACGAGGACCAGCGGCGGCAACTGGTGGAGGCGGCGCGCTCCGCGGGGACGGTGCTCATCGCCGACGAGACGATGAGCGAGCTCTGGCTGGACGCCGAGGTGTCGATGCCGCGGGCGGTGTGCGCCTTCGATCCGGCCGGGGCCACGGTGATCACCGTCGGCTCCGCGAGCAAGGCGTTCTGGGCGGGGATGCGGATCGGATGGGTGCGGGCCGCCCCCGACGTGATCCGCAGCCTGGTCGCCGCGCGCGCCTATGCCGACCTGGGAACGCCGGTGCTGGAGCAGCTGGCCGTGAACTGGCTGTTCAGCACGGGGGGTTGGGAACAGGCCGTCGAGCTGCGCCGGATGCAGGCCCGCGAGAACCGGGAGGCGCTCGTCGGCGCCGTGCGGCGGGAGCTGCCCGAGTGGGAGTTCGAGGTCCCCAAGGGCGGGCTGACCCTGTGGGTCCGCACGGGCGGCCTGTCCGGCTCGCGGCTCGCGGAAGCGGGGGAGCGGGTCGGTGTCCGGGTACCGTCGGGGCCGCGCTTCGGGGTCGACGGCGCCTTCGAGGGGTATGTGCGGCTGCCGTTCACCGTGGGGGGCGCGGTCGCGGAGGAGGCGGCTGTACGGCTGGCCGCCGCGGCGCGGTTGGTGGAGAGCGGGGGCACGGGCGGCGGGGAGGGGCCTCGTACGTTCGTGGCGTGAGCGGCGTGAACCGCCTCGGCGGCTACGACAGGTGTGAAGGCTCCGCCGCGACTGGCTCCGCCGCTACGGGCTCCGGCTCCGGCCGCTGCTCCGGCTGTTGTTCCGAGTCCGCCGGGGTCGTGCGGGGAGGGAGCAGCTCCAGTACCGCCTGGCGGTGGGTGTCGGTGGTGGCGTCGTCGTAGGGGTCCGGGGTGGCCGGGACCTGGAGGCGGAGGACCGGACCCGTGCCCAGGCGGGCGTAGCCGCGGCCCGGGGGGACCTGGGTGATCGGGGTGGTGTGCGGGGGCGCGCCCAGGAACGCGGTCAGTTGTTCCGACGTCGTGGGGCCGAGTACGGCACGCGCGCGTGTGTGCTGGCGTACGGCGTCGCTCAGGAGTTCCGCGCTGTCGAACTGGTCGGCCACGACCACCGTGACGTTCGCCGCGCGGCCGTGCCGCAGCGGTACCTGGAGCAGGGACTGGGGGTCCCTGTGACCGTCGGTGGCGGCCAGGTGGGCGAAGGCGGTCGGGCGGTCCAGGAGGATCCACAGCGGGCGCTTGGTGTCCTCCGGCGGCGGGTGACCGGCCTGACGGGCTCGGTTGGCCGCGATGAGCCGGCGTTCCGTCTCGTGCGCGGCCCACTCCAGGCTGGCCAGCGCTCCGGCCAGCGCGCACTCCACGGCGAGGACGCCGTCGCGGCCGGTCAGGCACGCGTACTCGCCGGTGGCGCCGCCCTCCACGATGACGACATCGCCGTACTGGAGGGCCTGGAGGGCGATCGAGCGGAGCAGGGTGGAGGTGCCGCTGCCGGGCTGGCCCATGACCAGCAGATGGGGCTCGGTGGAGCGGACGCCGGTGCGCCAGACGACCGGCGGCATGTCGCGCTGCTCCTCGCCGTGGGTGAGGGGGAGCGTGCGCTGGACCTCGCCGGGGTCGGTGAAGCCGAGGACCGTCTCGCCGGGGGCCGTGACGAAACGCTGGGCGGCGATGTCGGTGGGCAGCGGCGGCAGGACGGCGAGGGAGAGCTGGTTGCCCTCCTCGTCCCAGACGAAGCGGTACTCCCGGCCGCGACCCGACTTCGCGGTGAGCAGATGCTCGATCCGCGCGCGGGCCTCGGGCTCGCCGTCGGTGAAGTAGGCGGGGTAGCGGATCGTGAGGCTCGTGACGCGGCCCGAGGCGTCGAACTCGTACTCGGGGAAGGCGTTCTCCCACTCGCCGCCATGGGCGTACAGGGGGGCCGGGTCCTCCGGGGCCGAGAAATACGGCACCAGTGCTTCGTACAGCGACTTCAGGCGTTCCGTCTGGGACTCGTCCGGGCCCTCGGGGGCCGACGGGGCGCGGTCCCGGCCCTGCCAGGCTGCCGCCGCCATCAGCGTGATGACGGCGAGCAGCGGGCCGTACGGGGCGAGCGCAACGACCAGGATCACCGAGGCCACCAGGAACAGCAGCGGCCCGCGCTTGTCCTTGGGGGTGTCGGCCCACTTGCGCCGCCCGGCCGATGCCAGCCGGCGCAACCCGCGGGTGATCGTGATCAGCGGGTGGAGGACGTCGGTGGCGCTGTCGGCCGCCGTCCGGGCCAGCTCCCGGCTCCGGGCGATCTGCGCGCTGCCTGTGCTCAGGATGCGGGGGAGGGGGCGCCGGGCCACTGCTGTCTCCTGAAGGTGCGTACGGACGTGAGGGGCGTCAGAACTTGATGCCGCCGAGGAGGCTCGCCAGGCTCTCGCCGCCGGCCTTGATGCTCGGCGCGATGGCCGTGCTGGCCAGGTAGAAGCCGAAAAGGGCGGCCACCAGGGCGTGGGAGGCCTTGAGTCCGTCCTTTTTGAAGAAGAGGAAGACGATGATGCCGAGCAGGACCACGCCTGAGATGGACAGGATCATTTGAGTTCTCCTGGTTCGTGGGGACAGTCACCATGAGTACTTCCAGGATCACAGGATGTATCCATACGATAAAAGGTGCAACTGGGTGAATTTCGGCAGATTTCCCCCGGTTGGCGGGGTGGTCCTGCGCCGGACGAGCTGGGGTCTTGCGTCCGACCGGGTTCGTGGTGATCTTTACCTCGGGCACATCGGGTCATGTGCCCCGCGAGCCAGTACCCTGGCGATTCACCTGAACGGTTGTATGGAGAGGCGGACCGGCGATGAGTGAAGCCCCCGACCCCGAGGTCGTGGAGCTGGCGACCAAGATCTTCGATCTGGCCCGGCAGGGGCGGACCGAGGCACTCGTGGCGTATCTCGACGCGGGCGTTCCGGCCAACCTCACCAACGACCGAGGCGACTGCCTGGTGATGCTTGCCGCCTACCACGGCCACGCCGAGGCGGTGCGTGCGCTCCTCGCGCGCGGCGCCGAGGCCGACCGGATCAACGACCGAGGCCAGACCCCGCTCGCCGGGGCCGTGTTCAAGGGCGAGACAGACGTCATCAAGGCTCTTCTGGAGGGCGGCGCCGACCCGTCGGCGGGCACTCCGTCGGCCGTCGACACCGCCCGGATGTTCGGCAAGACGGAACTGCTGGAATTGTTCGGCGCACCCTGATCCGACGCTCTGACCAGCTACGACACAGAAAACGGGGAAGGCGGTAAGGGGCCGCCGAAATTTCGGTCGCGGCAGATGGAACTGCCGAGTCATCATGACGTCGTGATTCACGGACGCGATGGCTGGGCAGGTGTTGCCGCACCGCGCGGGCCGTGATGCGGTCCGCATGGGCCACCGACGAGAGGCAGAGGAAGATGGCTTACAGCAAGCAGGAAACGGCGGGCGCCCCGACGTGTTGTCACGCGGCCAGGTAGAGCACGTCCCCGGTTGCGTCGACGCTTGATGTGAGGCTGTTTCCCATGTTCGATCCGGTCATAGCGCCCAGCGGTACGCTGCTCGGCCTGCTCCAGAGGGGCCGCGGCGACGGCACGCTGCACGCGCTCACCGCACCGCGGGCCGAGGCGCTCGCGGCGCTGAACCACTGCGTGCTGAGCGACCCCCGCCACGACTGGCAGGTGGAGAACCGCTCCCTGTACTACGCCCGGCTCTTCCTCGACCTGAACGGCGAGCTGGACGAGATCGAGGCCCATCTCTTCGACGTCGAGGACGTCTTCGACACCGAGGAGTCACGCACCGGCCTCACCCTGGCCGTCCTCGGCCACCTCGCCTCCTATGGCAGGCGGGACGCGCTCGCCCTGCTGCGCAGGTACGCCGCCACGGGCGCCAACTGGGCCTGGGCCCTGGACGAGCTCGCGCTGCGCGACGACGACGCCGGACTGCGCGCCCTCGCCGCGCCCGTCCTGGCCCGCTTTTCCACCGACGCCGAGGGCGAGGCCGAGCTGGCCGCCGCCGTACGCGACGCTTTTGAGCCACGGCCCTGGCGGCTGTGGGCGGAGGATCCGCGCGAATCGATCGCCACGCGCGTGCGTGCCGCTCAGGAGACCGGCTGTTTCGACCGCTGGCAACGGCAGATGAGCCCCACCGGGCCACGCCCGGGGTGGAGCGTGCGGGCCGTCTTCGAGTGGGCCCAGCAGGGCATCGATCGCGGCGCCGCGCTCCATGTGCCCGCCGCCCGGTGCCTCACCGCCGTCGCTGGTCCCGAAGACCGGCCCGAGATCCTCCAGGCCGCCAAGGACGGCACCGAGGGCGCCCGCTGCACCGCCCTGCGCTACCTCGCCGACAGCAATGACCCGGACGCCCTCGACCTGATCGAGGCGGCCGTGACGACAGGTCCGCCGTCCGTCGTGGAGGCCGCCGTCGACGCCTTCGAACGGATGCGCAGTGTCGCCGCCGTCGACCGGGCCCGCGGCTGGGCCCGCCGCCCCGATCCGCTGGGCGCCTCCGCCGGACGCATGCTCGCCTGCCGCGGCGGGGCCCAGGACAGCGACCTGGTCCTCGCGGCGCTGCGGGAGGCCGTCCGGGGCGAGGGGCCCGACGCGAAGACCCTCTGGACCCTCGTGGACGGCACCGGCCGGCTGGGCATCGCCTGCGCGGCCCCCGTCCTGCGCCATATCTACCGCGAGACCGCCTCCTCCCATCTCCGCGGCCGCACCGCCCGCGCCCTGGCCGCGACCGATCCCTCCTTCCCGTCCGGCTTCGCCGTCGAGTGTCTCTGGGACTGCGAGGAGACCACCCGCGAGATCGCCGCCCGGCATGCCGAGACCGGGGACAACCGCGTCGTGGAGCGACTGCGCCGGCTCGCCGCCGACCCGGCGGAGGAGGACGAGGTCCAGACAGCCGTTCGCAGCCGATTCGGGCCTGACACGGCCGCCGGGTGAACGAGGGGTGACCCGCGGGTCAGGCGGGCATGGACGCGGCCTGACCTGCTCGGGTGTGCAGCGCAACGCTCATGGGACGTTCCCTGTTCGGAAAGATCCACGTTGACGCGGCCACGTCCAGCACGGCGACAACACGGGTATGCGTGTCGTCATCGTGACCGAATCCTTTCCCCCCGATGTGAACGGCGTGGCCCACTGCGCGCTCCAGACCGCCCGACACCTCGTCGATCGCGGTCACGCCCCCGTCGTCGTCGCCCCGGCCCCCGCTCCCGGGAGCAAGCTCGGCGCTCTCGCGCCGTGCCCCGTCGTCCATGTCCCCTCCCTTCCGCTCCCCGGCTACCCCCAGGTGCGCGTCGCCCTCCCCAGCAGGCGCCTCGCCTCGACGCTGATCGAGCACAACGCCGACATGGTCCACCTGGCCAGCCCCTTCATCATCGGCGTCCGCGGCATGGCCGCCGCCGCCCGGCTCGGCATCCCCGCCGTCGCCGTCTACCAGACCGACCTGGCCGGATACGCCCGTACCTACGTGGGCGCCGGCGAGGCCGCGGCCTGGCGCCGTATCCGCGCCGTCCACTCCGCCGCCGACCTCACCCTCGCCCCGTCCAGCCCCTCCCTGCACGACCTGGAGGCCCATGGCGTGCCCCGGGTCAAGCTGTGGCCGCGCGGTGTGGACACCGTCCGCTTCCGCCCCGGCCTCCGGGACGACGCCCTGCGCCGGGAGCTCGCCCCGAACGGCGAGCTGATCGTCGGCTACGTCGGCCGGCTCGCCCCCGAGAAGCACATCGAACTGCTGGCCGACGCCGGCCGCCTGGACGGCGTCAAGGTCGTGATCGTGGGCGACGGACCGAGCCGCCCCAACCTGGAGCAGGCGATGCCCGGCGCGGTCTTCCTGGGCCGCCGCACCGGCGACGACCTCGCGCGGATCTTCGCCTCGCTGGACGTCTTCGCGCACACCGGCCCCTTCGAGACCTTCTGCCAGACCGTGCAGGAGGCCATGGCCAGCGGTGTTCCCGTCGTCGCGCCCGCCGCAGGTGGCCCGCTGGACCTGGTCGCCCACGGGCGCACCGGCCTGCTCTTCCCGGCCGGTGACGCCAATGCCGTACGTGAGGCGGTGCGGGCACTTCAGGCCGACCCCGCCATGCGGACGGCCTACGGCACCGCCGCGCGCGCCATGGTCGAGGGGCGCACCTGGGCGGCCGTCGGCGACCAGCTCATCGGCCACTACGCCGACGTGCTGGCCGGTCGCAGGGCAAAGGTGGCGGCGGCGTGAACGAGTCACTGCGCATCGTCCGGCTCGCGAACTTCGTCGCGCCCGCCTCCGGCGGACTGCGCACGGCCCTGCGCGAGCTCGGCAAGGGCTTCAAGGCGGCCGGGCACGAGCCGGTGCTCATCGTGCCCGGCGAGCGCCACACCGACCAGGAGACCGAGCAGGGCCGCGTCATCACCCTGCCCGGGCCGCTGCTGCCCGGCACCGGCGGCTACCGCGTCCTGACCGACAAGCGGCGCGTTGCCGCCCTCCTGGAGGAACTCGGCCCGGACCGCCTGGAGGTGTCCGACCGTACGACGCTGAGGTGGACCGGCAAGTGGGCGCGACGCGCGCGCGTGCCCTCCGTGATGGTCTCCCACGAGACCGCCGACGGCGTCCTGCGCACCTGGGGCGTGCCCGAGGGCGCGGCCCGCCGTGCCGCCGACGCCCTCAACGTCCGTACGGCCCACACCTACTCGCGCGTGGTGTGCACCACGGAGTTCGCCGAGCGGGAGTTCATACGGATCGGCGCCCGTAACGTCGTACGCGCTCCGCTCGGCGTCGACCTGGTGCAGCGGCACCCCGCCATGCGCGACGCGGGGCTGCGTGCTCGGCACGCGCGCGCGGACGAGGCGCTGCTCGTCACCTGCACCCGGCTGTCGGTGGAGAAGCGGCCCCAGACCGCACTGGACGCGCTGGAGGCGCTGCTCGGCCGTGGGCGGCGGGCGGTGCTCGTGGTGGCCGGGGACGGCCCGCTTCGGCAGCGCCTCGAACAGCGGGCGCGGGAGCGCGGGCTGCCGGTGACCTTCCTCGGGCATGTCTCCGACCGGGCCATGCTCGGGGCGCTCCAGGCATCGGCGGACGTGTGCCTGGCTCCGGGGCCCGCGGAGACCTTCGGGCTCGCCGCCCTGGAGGCGATGGCGTGCGGTACGCCCGTGGCGGTCAGCACGTCGTCCGCGCTGCCCGAGGTGATCGGCTCCGCCGGGGCTGTCGCCGCGGACCACGGGGAGGCGTTCGCCGACGCCGTGGAGAAGCTCCTCGCCCGTCCCGAGGCCGAGCGGCGCGAGGCGGCACGCGCGCGTGCCGAGCTTTTCGGCTGGGACACCGCGGTCACCGCGTTCCTCACCGCGCACGACGTGCCTGTCCCCGGGCGGGCCCGGGTGCCGGAGGGCGTCGCATGAGACCCCTGCGCTTCGTCGCCCTCGGGGATTCACTGACCGAGGGCGTGGGGGATCCCGTCGGCCACGGGTGGCGCGGGTGGGCCGCGCTGCTCGCCGGCGGGCTCGCCGAACAAGCCGTGGACTTCACCAACCTCGCCGTCAGCGGGGCGCAGACACGGGAGGTACTGGAACGACAACTGCCCGAGGCGCTGGCGCTGCGGCCGGACGTGGTGTCCGTCGTCGTCGGCGTGAACGACACGCTGCGCTGCACCTTCGACATCCGGGCCGTGGCGGCGCGGTTGGACCAGGTGTACGCCGCGCTCACCGCGCAGGGGGCCGTCGTGCTGACGGCCTGTCTGCCGGATCCGGGGGCGATGCTCGGGCTTCCGGGGGCGCTGGGGCGTCCGCTGGCCCGGCGGCAGCGGGCGGTCAACACGGTGGTGCACGCGTTGTCCGAGCGGTATGACGCGGTGCATCTGCATGCCGCCGAGGGGGCCTGGCTCACCGACCGGGCGATGTGGAGTGCGGACCGGCTGCATCCGGGGGAGCGGGGGCATCGGCAACTGGCGGTCCGGTTTCATGCGTTGCTGGCGGAGGGCGGCCTTGCCACCGGCGTCGCGCCCGCGCCCGAGCCCGAGTTCCCGGCTCCGACCAAGTCGGCGAGTCTGTGGTGGCTGGCCACCGCGGGGACGGGGTGGGTGGCTCGGCGGTGCACCGATCTGCTGCCTCAGCTCTTGAGGCTGGCCATGGATGAGATGCGGTACCGCGCGCGGGGGACGAGTGCGCGGCTCGACCTGCGGACCGCGCACGCGGTGTCGGCGGCACTGGCTGCCTTGTCCGTGGCGGAGCAGCAGCCGGATGTGGCGTAGTCCGTCGTCTGCGGGTGGGTGGGTGAGGCTGGCCGAGCACTTCCCGCGACCCCCGGCCGGAGTCACTGCCCGCCTACGGCTATGAATCGGACCGGCGTTCCAGGCACCGCCTGGGCCGCCGCTGGTAGGTCCTGGGCTCGGACCACCGCGATCACCGGGTAGCCCCCGGTGGTCGGGTGGTCCGCCAGGAACACCACCGGTCTGCCGTCCGGGGGGACCTGGATCGCGCCCAGCACCATGCCCTCGCTGGGGAGTTCGCCGGTGACCGCTCGCTCCAGGACGGGGCCCTCCGTGCGCAGGCCGATGCGGTTGCTCGCGGGTGAGACGCGGTACGGGCGCGACGTGAAGGTTCTGACGGCAGCACGCGTGAACCAGTCGTCCCGGGGGCCGAGCGTCACGCGCAGGATCAACTCGGTGGGCGGGGACGGCTGGGGGGCTGTGTCCACGCGCGCGTGGAGGGCGGTCGGGTGTCCCAGGGGCAGCACCATGCCGTCCGTCAGGGGCGCGGGGCCCAGCCCTGACAGCAGGTCCGTGGAGCGGCTCCCGAGGACCGGGTCCACGGCGATGCCGCCGGAGACGGCCACATAGCTGCGGACGCCTGTGACTGCCGGGCCGATGTCCAGTACGGCCCCGGCGGGGACGCGTACCGGGGCGCCCCAGGCGACCGGGCGGCCGTCCACGGTGACGGCGCCGGGGGCTCCGCCGACCGCTGCGGTGACCGTCGAACGCGGGCGTACGGCAACGCCGTTGAGCGTGGTCTCCAGGACCGCCGCCTCGGGCGGGTTGCCCACGAGGCGGTTGACCAGGGCCGCCGCAGGGACGTCGAGGGCACCGGAGCGGGGCACGCCGAGGTGGGCGTGGCCGGGGCGGCCGGTGTCCTGGACGGTGGTGAGGACCCCCGCGCGGACGACGGCCAGGGCGCGGTCCGTCATGAAGACCTCACTGCGACGAAGCGCACGCGCGTGCCCGGTGCCAGCAGCGCCGCCGGCACGCGCGCGTGGTCCCACAGCACCGCGTCCGTGGTGCCGATCAGCTGCCAGCCGCCCGGTGACGAGCGCGGGTAGACGCCCGTGTACGGGCCGGCGAGGGCCACCGACCCGGCCGGGACGGCCGTGCGGGGGGTGTCCCGGCGCGGTACGTCGTAGCGCGGGGGCAGTCCGGTGAGGTAGCCGAAGCCGGGCGCGAATCCGCAGAAGGCCACGGTGAACTCCGTGTCCGCGTGGATGCGGGCCACCTCCGCCGGGGGCACCCCCCAGTGCGCGGCGACGTCCGCCAGGTCCGGGCCGTCGTAGCGCACCGGGAGTTCGACGGCCTCACGCGTGCGTGGAGGCGCGGCGGGCACCTCGGAGGCGGTGAGTTCGGATGCCAGGCGGGCCGGGTCCGTGACACCGTCGAGGAGGACCGTACGGGCGGCCGGGACGATCTCGCGGACGGACAGGGAGCCCTCCGCGCGGCGGCGCAGCAGCTCCGCGTGCAGTGCCTGGGCCTGCTCGCCCGAAGACACCTCGACAAGGAGGGCGTCGCCGCCGACGCGCAGCGCTTTCATGCGAAGGCCTCCACCCGGACCCCCGACCGCTGGAGCTGCTCGCGGACCCGGCGGGCGAGGTCCACCGCGCCGGGCGTGTCGCCGTGCAGGCACAGGGAGCGGGCCCGTACCTGGATGCGGGCCCCGGAGTGGGCGTCGACCTCGCCGAAGCGTGCCAAGCCGACCGAGCGGGCCACGACGGCGTCCGGGTCGGTGACGACGGCACCCGCCTGATCGCGCGGGACGAGGGTGCCCTCGTCGGTGTAGGCGCGGTCCGCGAACGCCTCCGTGACCGTCGGCAGCCCCGCCTTGGCGGCCAGCTCCAGCAGTCGGGAGCCGGGCAGCCCGAGGACGGGCAGCGTGGCGTCGGCGAGAAGCACTCCGTCGACGACCGCGCCCGCCTGCTCCTCGTCGTGCACCACGCGGTTGTAGAGCGCGCCGTGCGGTTTGACGTACGACACGCGCGTGCCGGCCGCGCGGGCGAAGACCTCCAGCGCGCCGATCTGGTACGCCACCTCGGCCGTGAGCTCCGCGGACGGCACGTCCATCGCGCGGCGCCCGAAACCCGCCAGGTCCCGGTAGGAGACCTGGGCGCCGATCCGTACCCCGCGCGCGGCCGCCGTTTCGCACACCCGCCGCATGGTGGCCGCGTCCCCGGCGTGGAACCCGCAGGCCACGTTGGCGCTGGTGACGACGGACAGCAGCCGCTCGTCGTCGGTGAGCCGCCAGCGGCCGAATCCCTCGCCGAGGTCGGCGTTCAGATCGATCGAGGTCATGGGTCTCCTGTCAGGCGGCGGTCAGTACGCGGTACTGCTCGTCGCGGGCGTCGGTGAGGAACATCTGGCCCGGCGCGTGGGTGATGGCGAACGGCGGGCGGGAGGCCGTCACGGCCGCCTGCGGGGTCACTCCGCAGGCCCAGAACACCGGGATGTCGTCGGGCGCGATCTCCACCGGGTCCCCGAAGTCGGGGCGGCCGAGGTCGTCGATGCCGAGAACCGAGGGATCGCCGCAGTATACGGGGCTGCCGTGCACCGCCGGGAGCAGACTGCTCTCGCGGATCGCCGCGCCCAGATGCTGCGGCGGCACCGGGCGCATCGACACCACCATGGGGCCGTGGAGCCGTCCCGCGGAGCGGCACTGACGGCCCGTCACATACATCGGGACGTTCCGGCCCTGCTCGATGTGGCGGATCGGGACCCCCGCCTGCGCCAGCGCCCACTCGAAGGTGAAGCTGCACCCGATCAGGAACGACACCAGATCGTCCCGCCAGTACGCGCGCACGTCCGTCGGCTCGGCCGTCAACTCGCCGTCCTGCCATACCCGGTAGCGCGGCAGATCGGTGCGCAGATCGGCGCCCTCGGCGAGGACGGTGGTGTGCGATCCGGCGTCCGTGACGTCGAGCACCGGACATGGCTTCGGGTTGCGCTGACAGAACAGCAGCATGTCGTACGCCCAGTCGGCGGGCACCGAGATCAGGTTGACCTGGGTGTGCCCCGCGGCGACTCCGGCCGTGGGGCCCGTGAGCCCCGCGCGGAAGCGGGTGCGCGCGTCCGCCGGCCGCCACGCGTGCGCGTGTTCGTCGACGAGGATCAAGGGGTGGTCGTCCGTGCGGTTCACGCGAGCTCCTTCCCGCGCGTCTCCGGCAGCCCGAACAGCGCCAGCGCGGCCAAGCCGTAGCCGATCGCGCCGAAGACCAGCGCGCCGCCCACGCCCCAGCTGTCGGCCAGGAAACCGACCGTCGTCGGGAAGACGGCACCCACCGCGCGGCCTGTGTTGTAGGTGAAGCCCTGTCCGGTGCCGCGCACCGCCGTCGGATACAGCTCGCTCAGGAAGGACCCGAAGCCGCTGAAGATCGCCGACATACAGAACCCGAGCGGGAAGCCCAGCACCAGCAGCAGGGTGTTGGCGCCGCTCGGGATGTTCGCGTAGGCCAGGATGCAGACCGCCGACAGCAGGGCGAACAGCCAGATGTTGCGGCGGCGGCCGAGACGGTCGGTCAGGTAGCCGCCGGTCAGATAGCCGAGGAAGGCGCCCGAGATCAGGAAGGTCAGATAGCCGCCCGTACCGACGACCGACAGGTCGCGCTCCGTCTTCAGGTACGTCGGCACCCATGTGGCCAGGGTGTAGTAGCCGCCTTGGACGCCAGTGGAGAGCAGCACGGCGAACACCGTAGTGCGCAGCATGCCCGGCTTGAAGATGGCCGTGAACGAGCCCTTCCCGGCACTGTGCTCGCGTACGGCGACCGCCTGGGGCGCGTCGTGCACGCGGCGGCGCATCCAGACCACGAGCAGCGCGGGCAGCGCGCCGGTCCAGAACATCACGCGCCAGGCCAGGTCGTCGCCGAGCAGCGAGAACACCAGCGTGTACATGATCGCGGCCAGGGCCCAGCCCACGGCCCAGGAGCTCTGGATCGCCCCGAGGGTGCGGCCCCGGTGCTTGGCGCTCGCGTACTCGGCGACCAGGATCGCGCCGACCGCCCACTCGCCGCCGAAGCCGAGGCCCTGGAGGCCGCGGAAGACCAGCAGGGTCTCGTAGTTGGGCGCGAATCCGCAGGCGACGGTGAAGACCGCGTAGGTGATGACGGTGATCATCAGCGCCTTGACACGGCCGATCCGGTCCGCCACCACGCCCGCGAGGGCGCCGCCGACCGCGGAGACCACCAGCGTGACGGTGGTGAACAGGCCCGTCTGGCCGCTGTCCAGGCCGAAGTACGCGGCCAGCGCCACCATGCTCAGCGGCAGCGTGAAGTAGTCGTAGGAGTCCAGGGCATAGCCGCCGAAAGCGCCGGCGAAGGCGCGGCGGCCCCGCGGTCCCAGGGCGCGCAGCCAGCCCAACGCGCCTTCGTCGTCGGCGTGTTGGGCGCTGGCGGTACGGGCGTCGGTGGTGGGTGGGGTCGTGCTCATGCGCACCTCGCAGAGGGAGGACGAAGGGTGCTGGGGACTGAGCCGTGCCGTGCGGAAGCGAGCGGCGCCGTGGTGAGGGAGGCGGCGCCGTGCGTAGCAAGGTAGAGGATCGTTGAACGATCCCTCAATACCCACGTTGTTTCGTTCTTGTATCTGCGATTGAATTCCGGGCATGGCAGAGCAGCTGACGGGTCTGGCCGACGACCGCGCCCTCCTGGGCCGCACCAGCACCGCCGAGCGGGTCTCGGACATCCTCAGGACCCGGATCGCCGAGGGGTACTTCCCGCCCGGCACCCGTCTGTCGGAGGACAGCATCGGCGGCGCCCTCGGCGTCTCCCGCAACACGCTGCGCGAGGCGTTCCGCCTGCTCACCCACGAGCGCCTGCTCGTTCACGAGCTGAACCGGGGCGTCTTCGTCCGGGTCCTGACCGTCGAGGACGTCGAGGACATCTACCGCACCCGGAGCCTCGTCGAGTGCGCCGTCGTGCGAGGGCTCGGGGAGCCGCCGTACGCGCTGGACGATCTCGACGAAGCCGTCGGAGAGGGGCAGCGGGCGGCGCGCGAAGGTGACTGGAACGGAGTGGGTACGGCCAATATCCACTTCCACCGGGAGCTGGTGGTCCTGGCGGGCAGCGCCCGCACCGACGAACTGATGCGCAGCGTCTTCGCCGAACTGCGCCTCGCCTTCCATGTCGTGGACGACCCGCGGCGGCTGCACGAGCCCTATCTGGTCCGCAACCTGGAGATTCTCCAGGCCCTCCAGGGCGGGGACCGGGACAGGGCGGAGCGGCTGCTCGCGGTCTATCTCGACGACTCGCTCCAGCGGGTCGTGGAGGTCTACCGGCGCCGGGTGGGCGAGGACGGGACCGGGCTCGGCTGAGGTCTCTCGCGGGCTGTCGTGCCGTTGCGACGGCCGTCGCTTCTGAGTCGTTTGGGTCGTTGTCAGACCTAGGACCTAGTCTGTGCACCGTGACTTCGCCTGCATCGACGGACAGCGTTCCGCCCCAGCTCAGCGCGGGACCGCGCCCCGCGTTGGGCCCGGCCGCCGACGAGGGCCTGGCGCGGCGCCTGCGCGCGCTCGCCTGCACCGCCCCGCTGCACGACCTGGACGCGCGCAAGGCCAACCTGGCCGGCGAGTACTCGGTGTACGGCATGGCGGAGGTGGCGCTCGCCGCCATCGATCTGGTCACCCTGAACATGGACTTCGACACGGGCGCCGACCACGACCAGATAGTGGCCCGGCTCATCCCGCGCATCGCCGCCCAGGCCCCGCGCAGGCCCGTCGCCGAGCACGAGCGCGTGGCCCGCTGGGTGCTGGAGAACCTGATCAACGTCGGCAGCGTCGACCGCGGATTCCGTGCCGTTTACGGGACTTTCGCCCCCGATGGCACCTATGTCCGGCGTGACTACGACTTCAAGCTGATCGAGGAGGTGCCGGGCCCCGGCGGCACGGTGTACCTCCGTACGACGGACGAAGCGGTCAATGTCCTCGTCGGCGCGCTGGACACCGATGTCACCAGCGCCCAGATCGCCGCCGAGGTCAAGCTGGAGGTGCTGATCAGCCGCGGGCGCCTCGCCGACGCGCAGCTCGCCGCCGAGCAGGCCCGGTACCGGACCGTGCAGTACTCGGAAACCCTGCGCAGGGCCCTGGACGCGACCCGGCGCAATGTCCGCGCGGTGGACTGGCTTCAGACGGTGCCCGACATGATCGCCGAGGCGCTGGACCATGTCGCCGACCGGTACCGCCACGAGAACGCGATCCTCACCAACATCCGCAAGGCGCGGGACGAGTCCGAGGACCCCGAGCACAAGCGCCGCGCCGCCGAGCTCGTCGACATCGTCAAGGACTGCATCCGACGGCACACCCAGTTGCAGTCGCGACTGCTGGAGGCCGGGCCGCTGTTCCGCGCGGAACAGGACCGACAGGCCTTCGCCACACCGATGACGACGTCGGGCACAGACCTCTACGGCCATCTCGTCGCGCCCGTGCTGCCGCTGCCGGTCGAACAGGCGGTCCGGGTCACGGACGCGTTCTTCGGGCGCGGGACGGGACTGCGGACGCCCGTGTCGGTGCGGGTCAGCGACCTGGTGGACATACTGCTCACGCCGCCTGTGGAGCGGGAGCATCTCGGGGCGGAGATGCCCGAGCCGGATCTCATCGCCACGCCGGACGACAGCCGGTTCAGCGAGGAGCAGCTCGCCGCCGCGATGGAGCTGCTGGATCTGCCGGCGGACGCGCCACGACGACTTTCGGGTTTGCTGGCGCAGGCTCGTCGGTCGGATCCCGACCTGCCCTACCTGGTCGCCCTGTTGGCCGTCCACGCGGCCAGTCCGGCCGTCGGGACCGCCTATCGGCAGGGCGAGCAGAAGCTGTTGTTCGCCGTGGACGACGGGACCGAACTGGACGACCCCGAGTTCGGCGGGGCGGACCTGATCGTCGGGACGGCCCTGCTGGACGCCGCGGGGATGGCGGCGGACAGGACGGAAGCAGCATGAGTCGAGTGACAGCACAGCGAGGAGCCCAACCGTGAGCGAGCACGTCGAGTGGAGTGAGCCGGAGGCCGCCGCGCCCTCCGCGAGCGCCGCCGTCACGCCCGCAGACGCCGCCGACGCCGCGCGGCTCGTCGCCTTCGGGCTCCAGCCGAAGCTGCAGCCCGCGCGGGACCAGGAGTACACCGAGCTGCTGCGCCGGTACCGGGAGGACCCGCCGTTCGCACGGCTCGCGGACGCGGTGGCCGCCGGGCTCGGGCTCGTGGTGCTGGAGGTGTCCCCACGCGCGGGGATGGCGGTGACCGCCGCCGAGGACTCGGTGTTCGCCGTCCGCATGGGCGACTACGCCCGCCGGACCGCCGCCGATTCCGGCGACCGCTTCCTGCACGGCCTCGCCCACCTCGCTGTCGCCGCCCTGGCGTTCCCCCGGCCCGAGGACCTCGCCGGCGACGGCTACATCGGGCGCGTCTCCGTCAACGGCGTCGACGCCTTCGTACGGCAGGCCTGCCGGCGCCTGGAGGAGCGGGCCGAGGAACAGGGCGAGAACACCGACCCGGCCAGCGACGCACCCGGTCTGGAGGCCGCCTGGCGGATCTGGGCCAGACGCACCGCCACCGGCGCCACCAAGGACGCCCGCAGACTCGCCGGGTCCACCACCGGCATCGTCGGCAAGGCCGTCGCCTTCCTCACCGACTCCGGGTTCCTCCAACGGACCGGCGAGGACAACGGCGGTACGTACCGCACGACCGCCCGTTACCAGCTCCAGGTGCGCGACATGGCGGGCAGCGCCGCCATGGCCGAGCTGCTGGAGCTGGGCGTCGTCCCGGTCACCGACGGGACGGCGACACTGCTGCCGCCCGAGGAGAGCGACGACCTGGACCTGGTGGCCGACGCCGGACTGCCGTTCCACGCGCCCGCCCAGTCCTGAACTTCCCCGACCTGCCGAAGACTTACGAGAGTCCGCCATGTACGAGCTGTCCCGGGTCCGCCTCTACTCCATCGGTCCCGCCGGTGCGCGCTACGCCGACACCGTGCTTGACCTGCGAGGCGTGGGCGAGCCCGTGCCCGATCCCGCGCCCGCGCAGGCGCAGTTCTTCGAGGAGGAGCCCGTCGGCCCGCCGCGCCGGCCCGCGCCCGCCGGCGTGCTGTTCCTGGAGAACGGCGGCGGCAAGTCGGTGCTGCTCAAGCTGATCTTCTCGGTGATGCTGCCGGGCCACCGCAACACCCTCGGCGGCGCCAGCTCCGGTGTGCTGCGCAAGTTCCTGCTCGCCGACGACTGCGGACACGTCGCCCTGGAGTGGCAGCACACCCTGACCGGTGAGTGCGTGGTGGTCGGCAAGGTCAGCGAGTGGCGGGGGCGGCAGGTCTCCAACGACCCGCGGAAGTTCGCCGAGGCCTGGTACTCCTTCCGGCCCGGGCCCGGGCTGTCCCTGGACAACCTGCCGGTCGCCGAGTCCACCGCCGTACGGCCGCCCGTCGAGGGCGCGTCCGGCGCGCAGGGCCGCCGCCGCACCATGAAGGGCTTCCGGGACGCCCTCACCGAGGCGGGCAAGGCCTACCCGCACCTGGAGGTGCACTGGGAGGACATCCACGACCGGTGGATCGAGCACCTCGGCGACCTCGGTCTGGACCCCGAACTCTTCCGCTACCAGCGGGAGATGAACGCCGACGAGGGTGAGGCCGCCGGGCTGTTCGCGGTGAAGAAGGACTCCGACTTCACCGACCTGCTGCTGCGCGCGGTCACCGACACCCGGGACACGGACGGGCTCGCCGACCTGGTCAGCGGCTTCGGCAACAAGCTCGGGCGGCGTGCCGAGCTGATCGCCGAGCGGGACTTCACCGCCGGGTCCGTCGATCTGCTCGGGCGGATCGTGGAGGCGGCCGAGGCGCGTTCCCGCGCGCGGGACATCCACTCCGGGGCCGAGCGGCGGACCCGGACCCTGGCGCGGCGACTGTCCGCGCGCGGGGTCCAGGAGCGGGTGCGTGCTTCGGACCTCGCCCAGCGGGTCACCGCCGCCGCGTACGCGGTCACCCATGCCGAGGCGGGACGGGAGCGCAGTGCGTCGATCGCCGCCGAACTGGCCTACCGGCACGCCTCGCTGGCCCTCGCCGCGGCCGAGAAGTCGGCGGCGGCGCAGAAGCGCGAGCTCGCCGAGGCCCGCACCGTGCACTCCGCCTGGCAGGCCGCCGAGGCCGTGCTGCGGCACCGCGCGGCCGCCGACCGGGTCGCGCGCGTGGCCGCCGCCATCCAGGAGGCCGAACGGGACGCGGCCCCGGCCCTCGCCGCCCGCGCGAAGGCCGCCGTCGATCTCGTACGGGCACTGCACGCGGCCGCGGAGAGCGCCGAGGCCCTCGCCAACGAGGGGGAGGAGCGGTCCGCCGCGCTCCAGGAGGTGGGCGAGGCCGCCCACCGGGACGCCACCTCCGCCGCCACCGAGGCCCAGCGCGCCCGCAGCGAGATCGGCCACCTCAAGCAGCGCCTGGCGGAGGTCGAGCAGGAGACGGCCGAGGCCGTGCGCGCCGGCTGGCTCGACGACAGCGCCCCCGACGCAGACCCGGCCCGGGCGGCCCTCGCCGCGAGCGATGCCGAGAAAAGCGCCGTCGCCGCCTGGGACACCGCGCGGGAGGCCTCCCGGCGGGCGTCGGAGCACGCGCGCGAGGCGGCCGCCACGGAGTCCCGCGCGGAGCTGACGGCGGCCCGTGCGGCGGACGCCGCGACCGCCACCGAGCGTGCCTGTGAGGCCGAGCGCCGTCTCGCCGAGGGGCTGGCGGGGGAGGGGCGGCTGGCCGCGCTGCTGAGCCTGCCGGGCGCCCCTGGCCGGGAGCGGGCGGGCCTGCCCGGGCCCCGAGCCGGGAGGGACGCCGTGTCCGGCGGGACGCGCGCCGCATCGAGCCAGGCAGCGGTCGGCGGCAACGGCCCCCACGCCGACGCCGACACAGCCTCGCGCGGCCGGACGACCAGCACCGGCGCCGGAGAGCCCGGCGGCACCCGCGCCCCGCGCCTCGCCCCTGACGGCATGCTCACACCAGAGGAACTCGACCGCTTCGCCGACGAGCTGCGCGAACTCCTCGACGACGCCGTCTCCTCCGCCGAGCGGCAGCTCTTCGAGCTGCGGACGGCCGCGGCCGACGACTCCCGGATCCTCGGCGCCCTCGGCGACGGCGGCCTGCTGCCGCCGGGCCCGGACGTGCTGGCCACCGTGGAGTTCCTCGGCGAGCACGGCATCCCCGCCCTGCCCGGCTGGCGCTACCTCGCCCAGGCCGTCGATCCCGCCGACCACGCGCGCGTGCTGGCCACCCGGCCCGAGCTGGTCGACGGCGTGATCATCACCGACCCCGCCACGCACGCGCGTGCCCGCGAGGCGCTCAACGACGCGGCACTGCTGCCGCGGTCCGCCGTGGCCGTCGGCACGGCCGCCGCCCTGCTCGCCCCGACGCCGGGCACCGACGCGCTCGGCGGCGACGTCTTCCTCGTGCCGCCGAACCCGGCCATGCACGACGAGCACGCCGCCGACGAGGAGCGGCAGGCGCTGCGCGCGCGGGCGACCGAGCGCGACGAGGAGATCCGTACCCTCGCCGCCCGGCTCGGCAAGGACCGGGAGCTGGCCGCACGGCTCGCCTCCTGGCGCACCGGCTGCCCGGCCGGACGGCTGGTGGAGCTGGCGGAGGCCGCCCGGGAGGCGCGCGCGTTCGCGGACGAGTCCGAGGCCGAGCTCGCCGAGGCGCGAACCGTGCGCGCGGAGGCCGACGAGGCCGCAGCCGAAGCCGCCCAGGTCCGCGACGAGCGGCAGGAGGCCGAGCAGAAGGCCCGGCGCGCGGCCGACGCCCTCGCCGGGCTCGCCTTCCGGCTGCGCGAGCGGGCGGGCTGGCAGGCGAAGCTGCGCGAACTCGCCGAGGAGGCCACCGAGTCGGAGGCCCGCGCCCAGTCGTGCCTGGAGCGCGCCCGGGCCGCCGACGAGGACCGGCGCGCCGCCCAGCGAGCCGCCGACGACGCCCGCCGCACCGCGCGTGCCCTGCGCGCCGAGCGCGCCGAGATCGCGGGCGCCCCCGACGACGTACCGAAGACCGACGCGGACGACCCGAAGGTGTCGCTGCCCGCGCTGCGCGAGGCCCACCGGGCCGCCTCCCAGGTGTACGAGAAGGTCGGCGTCGGCGCCGATCTGCGGGCCGAGCAGGCCCGCGCGGAGAGCGACGAGAGCGCGGCGCGCGCGGAGCTGGACCGACTGAGCAACAAGGTCCGCACACGCGCCGAGCAGTTGCTTCAGTCGCCCGACGGCTCCGACGGGCCCTCCCGGCAGGCCGCCGTCGCCCGCGCGGAGGAGCTGGTGCAGCTCCTGGAGACCCGGATGTCGGCCGCGAGCGAGCAGCTCGGGCGGCTGCGTGGCGAGGCGGAGCGGCACGCGCCCGAGGACGGCGAGGCGCACACCGAGCTGGCCGAGGAGCTCCAGCCGCGCGACGCCGAGCACGCCCAGGCGCTGCTGCGCACCGCCACCGCCGAACTGGCCTCGCGCACTGAGGCGTTGGGGCAGGCCCGGGAAGCGCACGCCGAGCTGCTGGAAGCCCATCGCGCCGCTGAGGACGCGGCCGGGGGCTTCGACGAGATCTCCGCGATGCTTCGCGATCTGCTGCGCGAGCACGCCCCCGAGGAGGACCAGGAGGAGACCGAGCCCTACCCCGGTTACCTGGACGAGGCCCGGCAGTCCGCCGCCGAGGCCCGCCGGTCGCTGCGCGGCTGCGCCGCCGACCTCTCAGCCGCCGAGGCCGCCGTACGCGAGGCGAGCGATGTGCTCGTACGGCACGCCAACTCCACGCGCTACGAGCAGGTGCGCACCCCCGCGCGGCAGCAGATCCGGGAGCTGCCCGCCTCCGCGCTCCCCGAGCACGCGCAGAAGTGGGCGGACGCCTTCGCGCCCCGGCTGCGGGTCCTCACCGACGAGTTGGAGCAGCTGGAGCGCAACCGCGACTCGATCGTGGACCGGCTGCGCGGGCTGGTGGAGTCGGCGCTCGCCACCCTCAGGTCCGCGCAGCGGCTGTCCCGGCTTCCCGAGGGACTCGGCGAGTGGTCCGGGCAGGAGTTCCTGCGCATCCGCTTCGAGGAGCCCGACCAGGCGACCCTCACCGAGCGGCTCGGCGAGGTCATCGACGAGGCCACGCGCGCGGCGGTGAAGAAGAACTCCGATCTTCGGCGGGACGGAATGTCCCTGCTGTTGCGGGGTGTCGGCGCCGCGCTCCAGCCCAAGGGCGTCGCTGTCGAGATCCTCAAACCGGACGCGGTACTGCGCGCGGAGCGCGTGCCCGTCGGCCAGATGGGCGATGTGTTCTCCGGCGGGCAGCTGCTGACCGCCGCCATCGCGCTGTACTGCACGATGGCGGCCCTGCGCTCGAACGACCGGGGCCGGGACAAGCACCGCCATGCCGGCACGCTGTTCCTGGACAACCCCATCGGCCGCGCCAACGCGACCTACCTGCTGGAACTCCAGCGCGCGGTGTCCGACGCCCTCGGTGTCCAGCTCCTGTACACCACCGGCCTGTTCGACACCACCGCGCTCGCCGAGTTCCCGCTGGTCATCCGGCTGCGCAACGACGCGGACCTTCGGGCGGGCCTGAAGTACATCAGCGTCGAGGAACACCTTCGCCCGGGACTGCCCGAGGCGTCCGCCGGAGAGGCCGTGCACAGCGAGATCACCGCGACCCGGATGTTCAAGCGCCCGGAGCCGAGCGTGCCGTAGAGACATGGCAGGGGGGAACTGCGGGCCGTCCGTGGCCGGTCGCGCAGTCCCCGGTCGATGCTCCTGGAACCTGCTTCAGTCGACCTCGGCCATGGGTGCGGGGGAGTCGACACGATGCTCGGCGAGAACGCCGGTGCGGTGCCGCTGGACGAACCAGTAGTAGGCGAAGCCGCCGCCCGCGATGACTCCGACGAACAGGACCGCGCCCCACTGGAGGTACCAGTGGAAAGGGGCGGAGGCGTTGTAGACGGAGGCCCGTGGCCAGATCAGGTTGATCGTCATGCCGAGGCCCCACAGCACGGCCAGCGCATTGACGAGCAGGCCCCAACGGCCCAGCGAGAATCGGCCGTCGCCCGCCGGCTGCCACTTGCCGCGCAGCCGCGCCACCAGCATCGGGGCGGTGACGCCCAGGTAGGCGAGGTAGATCATGATGATGCCGATGCTGGTGACGACTGTGAAGATCTGCGGCTGGCGGATGTTGACCACCAGGATCGCCAGCGCCAGGATCCCGATGATCACGGTCGGCAGCACTGGCGTCTGGAAGCGCGGATGGCACTTGGCCAGCTTCGAGGACGCGGGCAGGTTGTTGTCCCGGGCCATCGCGAACGCCAGCCGCACCGCGGCCGTATGGACCGCCAGGGCGCAGACGGTGACCGCGATCAGCACACACCACAGCATCGCCTTGCCGGCCGTCGAGCCGAGCACGTCCAGCACGATGTACTGCAGACCGTCCGTGGAGAGCTGCTCGCCCTTGAGGCTGGAGACGCTCATCAGCGCCAGGAGCAGGATCAGACCGCCGAGGACGAAGGAGGCGACGATCGCCCGGACGATGGCGCGCGGCGCGTTCCGGGTGGGGTCGAGGGACTCCTCGCCGAGAGAGGCGGCCGTGTCGAAGCCGTACATGACGTACGCCGACGCCAGCGAGGCGACGAGGAACGCCCCCAGGTATCCGGCGCCGTAGCCCGTGCCGGTGCCGTTGGTCTCCATGACCACCTGCGGACCGCGGGTGATGTGGACGGCGAACAGCACGATCAGTACAACGGTGGCGATCAACTCGATGAACACGCCCGCCGTGTTGATCGTGGCCATCAGCTTGACGCCGAAGGCGTTCACCAGGGTGGTGAACAGGATCAACACCGCGGCCAGGATGACCGCGTTGGTCGCCACGTCGTACTTTCCGGTGCCGTCGCCCACGAACTGGAACACGTCCGAGATCTGCGGAAGCGTCAGCTGATACGCCAGCGCCACCGCGGATATGGACACGACGGACGCGATCAGCATCATCCAGCCGGCGAGCCAGCCCAGGTGCGGATTGCCTATCTTCTTCGACCAGTTGTAGACGGATCCCGCCACGGGATAGCGGGCGGCCAGCTCCGCAAAGCACAGGGCGACCATGAACTGGCCGCCGAAGACCATCGGCCACGACCACCAGTAGGCCGGGCCGCCACTGCCGTAGCCGAAGTAGAAGAGCTGGAAGGTGCCGGTCAGGATCGAGATGTAGCTGATGCCGGCGGCGAAGGTGTGGAAGTTGCCGAGTGTGCGCTTGAGTTCGGGTTTGTAACCGAACTCGGCGAGTTCGGCGTCGTCGGTTTCTCTAGGTGGATGGGTTGCGGTCATGAGCGGACTCCAGGGGGCCTGAGGGAGGGGAGCGAGCGGCTCGTGCGGGTGCCGGGTGTTGCGTGCTGCTACCCGGAGATCAGGTGAACCATCCCTGGGGCGTGGGGCGTGGGGCGTGGGGCGTGGGGCGTGGGGCGTGGGGCGTGGGGCGTGGGGCGTGGGGCGTGGGGCGTGCCGGCCGGGCAGACCTGCCCGGGTGCAGGGAGACGGCGGTCAGCGCCATGTCGACGGAGGTGTCACGGCGCGGCCCTTGATCGCCCCGATGAACTCGGCAGCGTGGCCGGCGTAGTACTGGGCGGCTTGGCCGTCGGCGAACTCCGGGAGGATGTGGGCGTGTCGGGAAGTCAGGCGTGGCGGAAGGCGGGTGGTGGGTCGAGGGCCTCCTCCTGAGGAGACGGCGGCTGACTGAGGGCCCAGGGTCAGGGGCCGGGAGCTGACCGAGGGGCCGCCGGAGGCCGACTGTCCCCGGAGCTCGGCGACAGCCGGTGCCCGGCTCAGGAGTGCGACAGCTGGCCCGCGCCGCCCCGCCCGGGTATCCGCTCTTGCGCGCGGCCGGTCGCCCTCGCCTGGCGTCGCGCCCTGCGCCGCTCCCGCCGTAGCGCCCGCGCGGTGCTGGCAGGCAACGAGACCACGCCGTTGCGCTGGTTCCACACCTGGCGGGTCACCCAGACGTCCAGGGCTCCCCAGGTGGCGACCACGGTGCTGGCCACGCTGCTGAGCACCATCGGGAAGGCCAGCCATGATCCGGCCAAGGTGCACAGGAAGGCCACCATCGCCTGTATCAGTGTCACGGCGATGATCAACACCGCCCGCACCGCCGCCGTACGCACCGGATCGGGCATCCGGCGCCGCCGCGCCGGCTCCTCGACCCACAACGGGCGGTAAAGTGCCTGTTCTTGAGCCTCCTCGCGCTCGTTCCTCTCCTCGGACTTGGTGAACTGCGCGTACGCAGTCGCCTGCTCACCCGCGCCCGTCGGAACCTCACCCCGGTCCGCCGGAATGTCGCGATTCGGCGCCTGAGGGCCCTCGCGCACCGCCACACCACCGTCGTCGGACGTCTCGCGCCGCTCCGCCGTGCCCATCACCGTGTCACTCCCCACCGCCAGCAGACCGCTCGCTCCCGTGTCCGAAGACCCGACTCCCCAGTGGCTGCCCGGCTTGCGCTGTTTTACGCCGCCGGGAGGCGAGATGCGGCTCCTGTGGCCGATTCCGCCCCCGTTTCCCATAGAGAAGGACGAACAACATCGCCCGAAGATTCCCAACCATGGAAAAATTCCGGCCAATTGACATTGCGGACGAGTAGGGCGGGTTCCACCGGCCGGCGCCGGAATCCGGGAGGCAATCTCCCCCAATGACCGGACAACTCCCCATGTCTCGCCCCCGGTGCGGACGTTCAGCTTCCGGACGGCTCTTCGAGTTACCTGTGCGTCGGTAGTAGGCTCGCGCCGTTTGTTGACGCACATGTGTACCCCCGGCCGGCGGGGGTCGAGCTGGGGGAGGCCATGCGCTTTCGCGGGAAGTCCATCCGCCGGAAGATCGTGGCGTTGCTTCTCGTGCCGCTGGTGTCCCTCACCGCGATCTGGGGCTTCGCCACGGTACTGACGGGTCGTGAGGCACAACAGCTGTTCAACGTGTCGTCCGTCGTGGAGAAGATCGGCTACCCCATCGAGGACACGGTCCGTGTCCTCCAGCAGGAACGCCGTCAGACACTCGTCTACCTCGCCGACCCGCGCGCCTCCGACGGGCTTGCCGCCCTGAGGCGCAGCCGCACCGCCACCGACGAAGCCGTCGCCGAGATCCGCAAGAACGCCAAGAACCCCGACGTGCGCGACGCGATGGGCCAGGGCACGGACGAGCGCCTGACCGCCGTTCTGGACGCTTTCGACGGCATCGTCTCCCTGCGCCGCAGCGTTGAGGACGGCACCATCAACCGGGCCACGGCCCTCCGCCTCTACAACAGCCTGGTCGACCCCTGTTACGTCCTGCTCGCCAACCTCCACGTCGTCGACAACGTCGAGATGGACAAGCAGTACCGCGCGCTGGTCAACCTCGCGCGCGCCCGGGAGCTGCTCTCCCGCGAGGACGCTCTCCTCGGCTCCGCCCTGATCGTCGGCAAGCTCTCGCGCGACGAGGTCCGCGACGTCTCCGACTACGCCGCCCAGCGCAACCTGATCTACGACGTCAACCTCCCCCTGCTGCCCTCCTGGGAGCGAGACCGCTTCACCCGCTTCTGGAAGAACGCCGCCAGCGCCCCCCTGCGCGTGGCCGAGGAGTCCGCAGTCTCGGTCGGCGCCGGCACACCCAGCGGCGTCACCGCGAAGAGCTGGGACACCGCCGCCGGCAGTGTGCTCGAAGAGCTCGCCGAGCTCAACGACCAGGCGGGCGACCGCTACCAGGACCGCGTCCAGCCGGTCGCGATGGGCGTCATCGCCAAGGCCGCCATCGCCGGCGTACTCGGTCTCGTCGCACTGCTGGTGTCGCTGTTCCTGTCCGTGCGCATCGGCCGCGGCCTCATCCGCGACCTGCGACAGCTGCGTCTGGACGCCCACGAGGCGTCCGGCGTCCGGCTGCCCAGCGTGATGCGCCGCCTGTCGACGGGCGAACAGGTCGACGTGGAGACCGAGGTCCCGCGCCTGGAGTACGACAAGAACGAGATCGGCGAGGTCGGCCAAGCCCTCAACACCCTCCAGCGCGCCGCCGTCGAGGCTGCCGTCAAACAGGCCGAGCTGCGCGCCGGTGTCTCCGAGGTCTTCGTCAACCTCGCCCGCCGCAGCCAGGTGCTCCTCCACAAGCAGCTCACCCTCCTCGACACCATGGAACGCCGCACCGAGGACACCGACGAACTGGCCGACCTGTTCCGCCTCGACCACCTGACCACCCGTATGCGCCGGCACGCCGAGGGCCTCGTGATCCTCTCCGGCGCCGCCCCCTCCCGGCAGTGGCGCAAACCCGTCCAGCTCATGGACGTGGTGCGGGCCGCTGTCGCCGAGGTCGAGGACTACGAGCGCATCGAGGTCCGCCGGCTGCCCCGGGTCGCCGTCACCGGCCCGGCGGTCGCCGACCTCACCCACCTCGTGGCCGAACTCCTGGAGAACGCCACGGTGTTCTCCCCGCCGCACACCGCCGTCCAGGTGCTCGGCGAACGCGTCGCCAACGGCTTCACCCTGGAGATCCACGACCGCGGACTAGGCATGGCCGCCGACGCGCTTCTGGACGCCAACCTCCGGCTCGCCGAGACCCCGGAGTTTGAGCTGTCCGACACCGACCGGCTCGGTCTCTTCGTGGTCAGCCGGCTCGCCCAGCGCCAGAACGTCCGAGTCTCCCTGCAGCCGTCCCCGTACGGCGGCACCACCGCCGTCGTGTTCATCCCCGACGCCCTGCTGACGGACGACGTACCGGACACCAACGGACTCGGCTTCCGTCTGGACCGGCCCGGCCCCTCCAAGGAGGCCGAGCTGGAGGAGTCCCGCCGACTGGAGGAGAGCCGCCGGGCCGCCCTTGCGCAGGTGCCCGTGCAACTGCCCGGCCTGCCCACCCAGCTGCTGGACGGGCCGGTCGAGCTGGAGGCGCCCGTGGACCTGGACGCCCTGAGCGACTTCCCGGACGGACTGGACGAGGAGGACGGGGAGCGCGGCGGACTGTTCCGCCCACGCCGCTCCCACCTCGCCCGCGCGGAGGACACCACCGCCCGCCACGACTCGGCGAACACCGGCCCTGCGGACCATGACTCCCCGGAGGACCACCTGGGCCCCGCGGTGCCGCTGCCCCGGCACGGGACACCCAAGCTGGTGAGTTCGCACGGGCGCCCGGTCACCGACCAGCGCCCCCGGCGCGACGAGGCCCAGCCCCCGACGGGCGTGAGCCGCCACGAGCCGAACGCCCCGGCACCGCTGCCGACCCGGCGCCGCGGGGACGCCCCCCTGCGACGCGGCCCCGGCTCCGCCGACCCGGTCGGCGAGCCGACCGGCACGGGATCGGCCACGGGCCGGGACCTCTCGGGGGAGCCCCCGGCGCTTCCCCGCCGCACCCGGCGCGCCGAGATCGAGTCCAGTAACCCGAGCACACCGGACCGGCGTCCGGCCCCCGTGCCGCAGCAGACCGGCTCCGGTACGGGACCACTGCCCCGGCGCGTACGCCAGGCCAACCTGGCTCCCCAGCTCAAGCGCGATCCCGCCCGGTCGACCGAGGGCTCCACGGAGCCCGCCGAGCGGGACGCCGACGAGGTACGCAACCGCATGGCCTCGCTCCAGCGCGGCTGGCAGCGCGGCCGCGAGGAGAACGCCGCGGGCGACGACGCCCACAGCGGCACAGCACCACGAGGAACGACAAAGGGGGACGGTCGATGACCGCACCGAAGATGACCGGCCACGCAGCGACCACGGCGTCCGGCGAGCTCAACTGGCTCCTCGACGACCTGGTGGAGCGCGTCGCCAGCATCCGCAAGGCCATCGTGCTCTCCGGCGACGGCCTGCCGACGGGTGCGTCCAAGGATCTGACCCGGGAGGACAGCGAGCACCTGGCCGCCGTCGCCTCCGGCTTCCACAGCCTCGCCAAGGGCGTGGGCCGCCACTTCGAGGCCGGCAGTGTGCGGCAGACGGTCGTCGAACTCGACGACGCCTTCCTGTTCGTGACGGCCGCCGGCGACGGCAGCTGCCTGGCCGTTCTCTCGGATGCCGACTCGGATGTCGGCCAGGTCGCGTACGAGATGACGCTCCTGGTCAAGCGGGTCGGTGTGCATCTGGGCACCGCTCCGCGCACCGATCTGCCCGCAGGCGGGTAGTGGGATGACATGAGCGCAGACGGTCAGGGAAGAAGCCACTGGTTCGACGACGAGGCCGGACCGGTCGTCCGTCCGTACGCCATGACGCGCGGCCGCACCACCAGCGCGGCCCAGCACCGCCTCGACCTCATCGCGGTGGTCGTTACGGAGTCGCACGCGGACGATCCGGAACCCGACTCGACCCTGTCGCCGGAACACGTGGACATCGTCGAGCTGTGCCGCGACACCCCCCAGTCGGTCGCCGAACTCGCCGCCGAACTCGACCTCCCCATCGGAGTGGTACGGGTCCTTGTCGGGGACCTGGTGGACGGGGAACTCGTCCATGTGAACCGGCCCGTTCCCCCGGCGGAACTGGTCGACGAGAGTATCCTGCGCGATGTGATCAACGGCCTCCGGGCGCTGTGACCGGCGCGGAAGCGGGGTAGTGACGTGACTGGCTGGCAGTTCTGGGTAGACCGAGGCGGCACCTTCACCGACATCGTCGCGCGACGTCCGGACGGCCGTCTGCTCACGCACAAGCTGCTCTCGGAGAATCCGGCACGCTACTCCGACGCGGCCGTCGCCGGCGTACGCCGACTGATGAACGGCTCCGAGGAGCCCGTCGAGGCCGTCCGCATGGGCACCACCGTCGCCACCAACGCCCTCCTGGAACGCAAGGGCGAGCGCACCCTCCTGGTCATCACCAGCGGCTTCCGCGACGCCCTGCGCATCGCCTACCAGAACCGCCCCCGCATCTTCGCCCGCCGCATCGAACTCCCGGAGCTGCTGTACGAGCGGGTCGTCGAGGTCGACGAACGCATCGCCGCCGACGGCACCGTCCTGCGCGCCCCCGACCTGGAAGCCCTCTCCGGGCCGCTGCAACAGGCCTACGACGACGGGATCCGTGCCGTCGCCGTGGTCTGCATGCACAGCCACCTCCACCCGGCCCACGAACAGGCCGTCGGGCAACTCGCCACCCGCATCGGCTTCCCCCAGATCTCGCTGTCCAGCGAGGTCAGCCCGCTGATGAAACTCGTACCGCGTGGGGACACCGCCGTCGTCGACGCCTACCTCTCGCCCGTACTGCGCCGTTACGTCCAGCATGTCGCCGACGAACTCCACGGTGTGCGGCTGATGTTCATGCAGTCCAACGGCGGTCTGGCCGAAGCCGGGCAGTTCCGCGGGAAGGACGCCATCCTCTCCGGCCCCGCAGGCGGCATCGTCGGCATGGCCCGCATGTCGCAGCTGGCCGGATTCGACCGTGTCATCGGCTTCGACATGGGCGGCACCTCCACCGATGTGTCGCACTTCGCCGGCGAGTACGAACGCGTCTTCACCACCCAGATCGCCGGTGTCCGGCTGCGCGCCCCCATGCTGGACATCCACACCGTCGCGGCGGGTGGGGGCTCCGTCCTGCACTTCGACGGCTCCCGCTACCGCGTGGGCCCCGACTCGGCGGGCGCGGACCCCGGTCCCGCCTGCTACCGCGGTGGCGGCCCGCTCGCCGTGACCGACGCCAATGTCATGCTCGGCCGGATCCAACCGGCCCACTTTCCGCCGGTGTTCGGCCCGGACGGCGACCAGCCGCTCGACGCGGACCTCGTCCGCGACCGGTTCGCCGTCCTCGCACGCGAGATCCGGGAACGCACCGGAGACGACCGCACCCCCGAGCAGGTCGCCGAGGGCTACCTCCAGATCGCCATCGCCAACATCGCCAACGCGGTCAAGCGGATCTCCGTGCAGAAGGGCCACGACGTCACCCGCTACGCCCTCACCACCTTCGGTGGTGCGGGTGGCCAGCACGCCTGCATGGTCGCCGACTCGCTCGGCATCCGCACCGTCCTCGTGCCGCCCATGGCCGGGGTCCTGTCCGCGCTCGGCATCGGCCTCGCTGACACCACCGCCATGCGCGAACAGTCCGTCGAGGCCCCCTTGGAGGCCGCCTCGATGCCGGGCGTCCTCAAGACCGCCGACAACCTGGCAGCCGCCGCACGCTCCGAACTCCTCGCCGAGGACGTCCCCGAGGACCGCGTCAAGGTCGTCCGCCGCGCGCAGCTCCGCTACGACGGCACCGACACCACGCTCACCGTCGAGCTCACCGAGCCCGGCACCATGCGCCGCACCTTCGAAGAACGTCATCGCGCCACGTACTCCTTCGTCCTCGACCGCCCGATCGTCGTCGAAGCCCTCTCCGTCGAAGCCACCGGCATCACCGAACCCCCCGATCTCTCCGCCCTGGCCACCCACCAAGGCCGTGCCTCCGCCCCCGACTCCGTCCGTCTCCACACGGGCGGCGCCTGGCGCGACGTACCCCTGCACCGCCGCGAGGACCTTCCTCCCGGCGAATCCGTCACCGGCCCCGCGATCATCGCCGAGGCCGGCGCGACGACCGTCGTCGACGACGGCTGGCGGGCCGCGACGACCGACGACGGGCATCTGGTCATGGAACGCGCGGCGATCACGGAGAGTTCCGATCTCGACACGAAAGCGGATCCCGTTCTGCTTGAGGTCTTCAACAACCTCTTCATGTCGATCGCCGAACAGATGGGCGCTCGCCTGGAGTCCACCGCCCAGTCCGTCAACATCAAGGAGCGCCTGGACTTCTCCTGCGCCCTCTTCGACCCGGACGGAAACCTGGTGGCCAACGCCCCCCACATCCCCGTCCACCTGGGTTCGATGGGCACCAGCGTCAAGGAGGTCATCCGCCGCCGCGGCGACTCGATGCGGCCCGGCGACACCTACGCGGTCAACGACCCGTACCACGGCGGCACCCACCTGCCCGACGTCACCGTGATCACCCCGGTCTTCGATACCCAGGGTGACGGGATCCTCTTCTACGTCGCCTCCCGCGGCCACCACGCCGAGATCGGCGGCATCGCCCCCGGCTCCATGCCCGCGAACAGCCGCAGCATCGAGGAGGAGGGCATCCTCTTCGACAACTGGCTGCTCGCCGAGGACGGCCGCTTCCGCGAGGAGGAGACCCTCCGGCTGCTCACCGAGGCGCCCTACCCCTCCCGCAACCCGAAGACCAACCTCGCCGACCTGCGCGCCCAGGTCGCGGCCAACCAGAAGGGCGTCGACGAAGTCGCCCGCATGATCGAGGACTTCGGCCTCGATGTCGTCCAGGCGTACATGAGGCACGTGCAGGACAACGCCGAGGAGGCCGTCCGGCGCGTCATCGACGCCCTCGACGACGGCGAGTACGCCTACGAGACCGACTCCGGCGCCGTCATCCGGGTACGCGTGCGCGTGGACCGGGAAAACCGCTGCGCCACCGTCGACTTCAGCGGTACGTCACCACAGCTGGCCACCAACTTCAACGCCCCCTTCGCCGTGGTCAACGCCGCCGTCCTGTACGTCTTCCGCACCCTCGTCGACGACGACATCCCGCTCAACGACGGCTGTCTGCGCCCCCTGAGGATCGTCGTACCGCCTCGCTCCATGCTCGCGCCCGAACCGCCGGCCGCGGTCGTCGCGGGCAATGTGGAGACCTCCCAGGCGATCACCGGCGCACTCTACGCGGCGCTCGGCGTCCAGGCCGAGGGCTCCGGCACCATGAACAACGTCACCTTCGGCAACGAACGCCACCAGTACTACGAGACCGTCGCCTCCGGATCCGGCGCGGGCGACGGCTTCCCCGGCGCGCCCGTCGTACAGACCCATATGACCAACTCGCGGCTCACCGACCCCGAAGTGCTGGAGTGGCGACTGCCCGTGCAGCTCGACGAGTTCGCCGTCCGGCGCGGCAGCGGCGGTGCCGGACGGTGGCGCGGAGGGGACGGCGCCGTGCGCAGGATCCGCTTCCACGAGCCGATGACCGTCTCCACGCTCTCCCAGCACCGCAGGGTCGCGCCGTACGGCCTGGCCGGCGGCGAACCGGGCGCGCTCGGCGCCAACCGTGTGGAGCGGGCGGACGGCACGGTCACCGCACTCGCCGGCAGCGGCGCGGCGGACGTCGGCCCCGGCGACGTACTCGTCATCGAAACCCCCGGCGGCGGAGGCTACGGCACACCGTCGCCCGACCCCCATCAAGCAGGAGAAGAGATCGATGATCTTCGGGCGTTCTGAGCGCGGCAAGCCCCCGGTCGAGCCCGTCACGCTCAAGATCCTGGTGGCCGGCGGCTTCGGGGTGGGCAAGACCACCCTGGTCGGCGCGGTCAGCGAGATCAGGCCGCTGCGCACCGAGGAGTTCCTCACCGAGGCCGGCCGCCCCATCGACGACACGAGCGGGGTGGAGGGCAAGAACACCACCACCGTGGCGATGGACTTCGGCCGCATCACGCTGCGCGAGGACCTTGTGCTGTACCTCTTCGGGACGCCCGGCCAGGAGCGGTTCTGGTTCATGTGGGACGAGCTCTCCGAGGGCGCGCTCGGTGCCGTCGTGCTGGCCGACACCCGCCGCCTGGAGGACTGCTTCGCCGCCGTCGACTACTTCGAACGGCGCTCCATACCCTTCCTCGTCGGCGTCAACTGCTTCGAGGGAGCCGCCCGTTACCCGGCCGAGGACATCAAGCGCGCCCTCGACCTCGACGACGACGTGCCGGTCGTGCTGTGCGACGCCCGCGACCGGGAGTCCGTCAAGGAGGTCCTCATCGGGGTCGTCCAGCACGCGATGGCCTACGCGGCCGACCGCAGGCAGGCGGTCACCACCTGAACCCGGCGTGCGCACGGCCCGTCCCCCCGCCGACCGGGGTACGGGCCGCGGCTCGTGGAGCACCGCACGCGCGCGTGTCTACTCCTCGCCGTCCTCCAGCCAGCCGAAGCTCCTCTCCACGGCCTTGCGCCAGTTGCGGTACTCACGGTCCCGCACCGCCGCCTCCATCGACGGCGTCCACTCGACGTCCTTCTGCCAATGGGCCTTGAGCTCGTCGAGGTCGTTCCACACACCGGTCGCGAGCCCGGCCGCGTACGCGGCGCCCAGACAGGTCGTCTCGGACACCCGGGGGCGGATCACCGGCACATCGAGCACATCCGCCTGGTGCTGCATGAGCAGGTTGTTCTTCGTCATGCCGCCGTCCACCTTCAGGGTGGTGATCTGCACTCCGGAGTCCTGGTACATGGCGTCCACGACCTCGCGCGTCTGCCAGCTCGTCGCCTCCAGCACGGCGCGCGCGAGATGCCCCTTGGTGACGTACCGGGTGAGGCCGGTGACCACCCCACGCGCGTCGGACCGCCAGTACGGCGCGAACAGGCCGGAGAACGCGGGCACGATGTACGCGCCTCCGTTGTCCTCGACACTGGCCGCCAGGGACTCGATCTCGTCCGCGGTGCGGATGATGCCGAGCTGGTCGCGGAACCACTGGACCAGCGCACCCGTTATGGCTATCGACCCCTCCAGGCAGTACACCGGCGCCTCACTGCCGATCTTGTAGCCCATCGTCGTCAGCAGGCCGCTCTTCGACGGCACCGGCCGGTTGCCGGTGTTGAGCAGCAGGAAGCTGCCCGTGCCGTACGTGTTCTTCGCGGTGCCCACGTCGTAGCAGGCCTGCCCGAAGACCGCCGCCTGCTGGTCGCCCAGCGCGGAGGCGACCGGCACCCCGGCGAGCTGGCCGACCGCGGTGCCGTACACCTCGGCGGACGACCGGATCTCGGGCAGCACCGCCTCGGGGACGTTCATGGCGGAGAGGATCGAGGAGTCCCACTGAAGGGTCTCCAGATTCATCAGCATGGTGCGCCCGGCGTTCGTCACGTCAGTGACGTGGTGGCCGCCGTCCGTGCCGCCCGTGAGGTTCCAGATCAGCCAGGAGTCGATGGTGCCGAAGGCGATCTCGCCGCGCTCGGCCCGGGCCCGCAGCCCTGGCACGTTGTCCAGCAGCCAGGCCGCCTTGGGCCCGGAGAAGTAGCTGGCCAGCGGCAGCCCGGTCTGCTCGCGGAAACGGTCCTGCCCGTCCGAGCCGCCGAGCTGGTTGCACAGTGCCGAGGTGCGGGTGTCCTGCCACACGATCGCGTTGTGCACCGGCTTGCCGGTCGCGCGGTCCCACAGGACGGTCGTCTCGCGCTGGTTGGTGATGCCGAGCGCGCTGAGCTGGTCCGCGCGCAGCCCGGCCTTGGCGAGGGCCCCGGCCACGACCGCCTGCACCTTGGACCAGATCTCGGTGGCGTCGTGCTCCACCCAGCCCGGCTTGGGGAAGATCTGGCGGTGTTCGCGCTGGTCGACGGCGACGATCGCGCCGTTCTGGTCGAAGACGATGCAGCGGCTGGAGGTGGTGCCCTGGTCGATAGCGGCGACGAACTTGTCCGTCATGACGTCCCCTTCGTCGGTTCCTTCAGAAGGCTGCGTTGAAGATGAGCCCGGACAGCGCCCCGCCGATCAGCGGTCCCACCACCGGGATCCACGCGTAACCCCAGTCCGAGGTGCCCTTGTTGGGGATCGGCAGGACGGCGTGCGTCAACCGTGGGCCCAGGTCGCGGGCCGGGTTGATGGCGTATCCGGTGGGACCGCCGAGCGACAGACCGATGCCGACCACCAGGAAGGAGACGATCAGGATCGCCGTACCGGACTCGCCGAGCCCCTCGGTCAGTCCGAACGCCAGGATCGGCAGCACCAGTCCGATGGTCGCGATGATCTCGGTGATGAGGTTCGCCACGGGATTGCGGATCGCGGGCGCGGTGGAGAAGATCCCGAGGGTCGGCTGCGCCTTGTCCTCCTCGGCGTTGGCCTGGAACTGCGCGAAGTAGACCAGCCAGCACAGCACCGCGCCGAGGATCGCGCCGACCATCTGCCCGGCGACGTAGATGGGGACCTTGTCCCACTCCCCGGTGTCGACCGCGATCCCCAAGGTCACCGCCGGGTTCAGATGCCCACCGGACAGCGGCGCGGCCGTGTACGCCCCGGCCAGCACCCCGAAGCCCCAGCCGAAGGCGATGACGACCCAGCCCGCGTCCTTCGCCTTGGAGTAGTTGAGTACGACGGCGGCGACGACTCCGGCGCCGAAAAGGATCAGGATCGCGGTTCCTATGACCTCACCGAGGAAGATGTCTCCATTGCTCATGGCGGCTCCTAGGCCCTGGCCCGGGATGATCGACCCCGGCCCTCCGTGCAGGGTGCGTTTCCCACGGCGACTTCAGCCGAAGGCAGGGAGTGTCCCGCGCCCCGCCCGGCGTCCGTGACGAGCGTGCCGTCGTCGTCGCATCGCCCCCGGGGAGTGGCCGTGGCTGGATCAGGCGGAGCCCGCGCGGCGCAGTGCCTGGTACGCCGTGAATGTACGGCGATGTCGACTGACACCGGAAGTGTTCACCGGTGTCCCAAGGGCGTCAAGGTCGCGGACGGCAACGGTTGAGGGCACGCCTGTGCGGCCGTACATGACAGGGACAGGCCCCGGATTCAGCCCCTGCCCGGTTCCACGACCGCCCACTGCGCCTGCGCGGCCGCGGCTCCGGCGCCGCGCCGGATCTCATGACCGGGCAGCCCGGCACGGCCCAGCACCCAACTGGCCCCGCGCAAGGACTTCGCGGCCTGCTTCAACGGCGCAAGGCAGGCGGCCGCCTGCCGGTGGTCCGCGACGCTCCCGGGCACGCACAGGACCGTCGCCAGGGAGAGCGTGACGGGCCGTCCGCCCGCCGACCAAGGGGCGTCCAGCACGGTGGCGGCCAGCGGGTCAAGGCCCTCCGGATCCGCAAGCACCAGGAAGTCGTCGCCGCCGATGTGCCCCACGCGCGTGCCGTCGGACGCCGCATGCTGCAAGGTCCGGCCGACCGCCCGGATCAACTCGTCGCCGGCCGCGAATCCCGCGCCGTCGTTGACCTGTTTGAAGTGGTCGACATCAAGCCAACTCAGGGCGAACGTCAGCCCGTCCGCGATCCGCCGGTCCACCTCGCCGGTGATGGCGTCCGAACCCGGCAGCCGCGTCAGCGGGTTGAGCCCGGCCGCCTCCTCGACACGCGACTCGGCGAGCGCCCGTACGAGATCCGCGAGCCGTACGACGCCCACACACCGCCCGTACCGGTCCACGACCGCCACGTCGTCGGACGTACGGTCCCGGTCGCCGACCGCCACAACGTCCAGCACTTCCCAGGCGGTGGCGTCGACGCCGACCGTCCGGGGCGGATCGCCGAGTTTGAACGCCGGGCGATCGGCGTACAGGGCATGGCCGTAGCGCCCCGACATGGACAGCAGAAAGCGGGAGCGGTGCACTGAGCGCACGGGCACCCCGCGCGTGTCGATGAGCAGCACCCCGGACACGTCCGGTGATCCGGTCAGGAGAGTGCGTACCTGGCCGGCCGAGGCGGTGGCGGGCAGCAGGGCGGCGGGCCGTACGAACTCCCGCACCGCCGGGCCCGAGCGCTGAGGCGTTCCGCCCCCGGGGCGGCGGGGCGGAACGTATACGTCCGCGGCGGGCAGCCGGGCGGGCGGCGCGAACAGCTCGCCCTGTGCCAGTTGCGCGCCGGCCGAAACCGCCGCCGCGCACTGCAGTTCCGTTTCGACACCCTCCACGCACAACAGCGCACCCAGCTCGTCGCACAGGGTCCGCATCGCACGCACCGCCGCCGACCGCGCCAGCAGCGACGCGTCGAGCTTCACGAGGTCGGGCGCCAGGTCGACGAGGAGCCGCAGGGGTACGTCGCCGTCCCCGACACCGTCCGCGCTGATCCGGAAGCCCTGCTCCCGCAGGGCCGCCACCGCCTCCAGCAGCGCCTGCTGAGGTACGTGTGTGTACGGTGGGACGATGTCGAGGGTCACCTCCCAGGGCATCCGGCCCGCCCCCCGTACGGCGTCGGCCAGTTGGGACAGTCCGCCGAGGTCGGCGAGGGTCCCTGCGAAGACGTTGACGTGCAGCGGCAGCAGGGTCTCCTTGCGGGCGGCCGCCCGGACCGCCGACACGGCGAGGCCGCTGTCGAGTTCGGGGTCCCGCCGGGCTTCGGCGAGGATGTCGCCGGTCTCCGGACGGGCAAGAACCTCCAGCCCCGCCACTCCACCGGTCGTCAGATTGACCACCGGCTGGAAGGCGAAGCGGAGAGTATCCGACCAGGAGTGCACGGGAGCATAATCGCGCTCCCTTCGCGCGCCCGAGCCCAGTTCATGAGACGTTCACGCAGGATTCCGGGATGGTCACAGAGCGTGGACTCCTCCCACATTCGCCCCTCGTCCACCGCCCGTATCAGCGCACCGCGATCACTGCCGAGCCATGCCCGAACAACCCCTGGTTCGCCGAGACACCCACCCGCGCGCCCGCGATCTGGCGCTCGCCCGCAGCGTCCCTCAACTGCCAGGTCAGCTCGCACACTTGGGCGAGAGCCTGGGCGGGAACGGCCTCACCGAAGGAGGCGAGCCCGCCGCTGGCGTTCACGGGTATACGACCACCCGGGCTCGTCGCGCCCTCCCGCAGCAACTTCGCGCCCTCGCCCTCGGCGCACAGTCCCAGATCCTCGTACCACTGCAACTCCAGCGCGGTGGACAGGTCGTAGACCTCCGCGAGGGAGAGGTCCTCGGGGCCGACCCCCGCCTCCTCGTAGGCGGCGGTGGCGATCGATGCCCGGAACGGCTCCGCGCCGGGCTCCACCACGACGGCCGAGTCCGTCGCGATGTCCGGCAGATCGAGCACGGTGTTGGGGTAGCGCGGGGTCACCGTCGACACTGCGCGGATCCGCACCGGCTCCGCCACACCGTGCCGCCGCGCGAACTCCATGCTGGACAGCACCAGCGCCGCCCCGCCGTCCGAGGTCGCGCAGATGTCCAGCAGCCGCAGCGGATCGGCGACCACCGCCGAGGCGGCCACCTCCTCCGCCGTGACCCGCTTGCGATAGCGCGCGTACGGATTGAGCGCCCCCATGGTGGAGTTCTTCACCTTGACCTGCGCGAAGTCCTCGGGCGTGTCCCCGTGCAGCGCCATGCGCCGGCGCGCGTACAGCCCGAAGTACGTCGGATTCGTCGCCCCGAGGACCCGGAAGCGGAGCCAGTCCGGATCGTCGGGCCGGTCCCCTCCCGCCGGCCGGAAGAAGCCCTTGGGGGCGGCATCGGCTCCCACCACGAGCACCGTGTCCGCCAGCCCTGCCAGGATCTGCGCCCGCGCGGCACCAATGGCCTGCGCCCCGGACGCGCACGCGGCGTACACGCTGGTGACCCGGGCACCCTGCCAGCCGAGCGCCTTCGCGAACGTCGCCCCGGCGACATACCCCGGATAACCGCCCCGCACGGTGTCCGCGCCGACGATCGACCGGACGTCCCGCCACTCCAACCCCGCGTCGGCGAGCGCGGCACGAGCGGCCACCGCGCCGTACTCGACGAAGCGGCGCCCCCACTTGCCCCACGGGTGCAGCCCCACGCCGAGCACCGCCACATCCCCCGCCATACCCTCACCGCCCCCTCGTCGGCCGCCACTGCCAGGTCGTCCAGACCGCCTCCGCGTCCTCATGGAGCACGCCCGGCACGATCTCCACCTCCATGCCCACCGCCAGATCACCGACGGTGACGCCGGGAGCCGCCTGCCCCAGCACCACCAGGCGCTCGGCGGCCAGTTCCACAGCGATCAACGTGTACGGCTCCCACGGAAGTTCCGGATTGGTCACATAGGGTGACGGCGGTCGATATCGGCTGTCCGTGTACGACCAGACGCGGCCCCGCCGGGACAGCGGGGCCTCCTCCAGATCGCCGCCGGGGCACCCGGGGTTGCGACAGTGCGCGTCGTCACGGGGGAAGAAGACAGTTGCGCAGGCAGAGCAGCGCGTTCCGAGAAGCCGGAAGTCGTCTCCGTCCCCAGCGAACCATCCGGCGACCACGGGCGTACGTGTACGTGACAAAACCCCTCCCCGGGAACGGATCTGACGGAACGTCAGAAGTGTGCCACGGGCATCCGGGAATGGGCACCGGTCCCTCCACCCCAGTGCAGCTCCCGCCCCCGGAAGACGTCCTTCCCGTGATCGGATACAGTCCGCCGCGTGTCCGAAACTCAACACTCCAACCCCAACTCCGCGCCCAGCTCGCATTGTTCGAGCTGTGGGGCGCCTTATGGAGAGGGCGTCACCGGCTGGCCCCGCACGTGCCCGGTCTGCGGCACGGTGGCCTACCGCAGTCCGCTCCCGGTCGCCGTCGCGCTCCAGCCCGTGTACGACACGAAGGGCACTGCCCTGGTCGTCATCACGCGAACCATCGCTCCCGCGCGCGGGAGCGTCGCTCTGCCCGGCGGCTACCTCGACCACCGCGAGGACTGGCGGCAGGCCGTGGTCCGCGAGCTCAAGGAAGAGACCGGCATCGACGCCGCCGCCCGGGATGTACGGCTGGTGGACGCGATGAGCTCGCCCGACGGCCATCTCCTGCTGTTCGGGCTTCTCCCGGAGCGGCCGGCCGACACCCTCCCGCCGTCCGCCGAGACGGACGAGACGGAGGGCTGGCACCTCCTGCGCCGCCCGGAGGAGCTTGCCTTCCCCCTGCACACCGTGGTCGTACGGGCCTGGTTCGAAGGCCGCTACATCTGAGCTCAGGCCTGCGCGAGCCCTCGCATCCGCACCGGGTAGGGCGGCTCGCTCACGCCGCCCTCACTCTCCCGCTCCACGACCACCTGCCGGCCCTCCCACCGGGCGACGTACCGCTCGACCTCCGGTTCGTCCCAGCCGTCGCCCGCGTCCGGCACGACCAGCCCGCCCCCGGTCCGGCCCCGGGCCGGTGCCCACACCTCCAGCTCCAGTCCGCCGTCCTCCCCACGCACGGGCAGGACCGCACCCGCGCGCGCGAGCACCGGGATACGGGACAGCGGCGCGTCGACCAGCACCTGACCCGGCCCCTCGTACACCCGCTCCGTCGCCGTGTCGTACCACCGCCCCCGCGGCAGCTGCACCGCACGCCGGTCCGCGCCCGGATCGAGGACCGGAGCCACCAGCAGACAGTCACCCAGCAGGAAGGCGTCCTCGCAGTCACGCAACGCCCGGTCCTCGGGAGCGCCCCACCACAGCGGCCGCACATAGGGGGCCCCGGTCCGCCGAGCCAGATGCGCCAACGTCACGAAGTACGGCTGCAGCCGCCGGCGCTCGACAAGCGCCACGCGCGCGTGCTCCAACACCTCAAGACCGAACTCCCACGGTTCCCTGCGCCCGGCCCGCATGCTCGCGTGCGTACGGAACAGCGGCAGATACGCGGCCAATTGGAACCACCGCAGATAGAGCTCGGGAGACGGATTCCCGTCGAAACCCCCCACGTCCGGCCCCGAGTACGGCACTCCGCACAGCCCGAGCCCCATCACAAGGGACAAGGAGGCCCGCAGTCCGGGCCACCCCGTCGCCAGATCACCCGACCACGTCCCGCCGTAGCGCTGGAGACCGGCCCAGCCGGAGCGAGAGAAAACGAAGGGCCGCTCCTGGGGCGCCAGTTCGCGCAGCCCCTCGTACGCCGCCCTGGCCATGCACAGCCCGTAGACGTTGTGCGCCTCGCGGTGGTCGCCGCCCCGCCCCTCCAGGGAATGCCGGGCAGAACGCGGCAGCGTCGACTCCCCGAACGCGGCGAACGACGTGGGTTCGTTCATGTCGTGCCAGAAGCCCGCGAACCCCTGCGCAAGCCGCTCCTCGTAGAGCCCGCCCCACCACTCACGCACGCGTGCGTGAGTGAAGTCCGGAAACACCGCTTCCCCCGGCCAGACGACTCCCTCCACGAGCCGGCCGGAGGCGTCCCGCACGAACGCGTCCACCGCAGACCCGCTGTCGTACACCGCGTTGCCGGGAACGGCTTTGACCGCCGGATCGACGATCGACACCAGCCGGACCCCGTCCCGTCGCAGCTCCTCGGCGAGCTGGGGCAGCTTCGGGAAGCGATCATGGTCGACGGTGAAGGCCTGATGGCCGTCATAGTGGTCGATGTCCAGATGGACCGCGTCGAGCGGCAGCCTGCGCTCCAGGTACCCCGAAACGATCCGCCGCACTTCCTGCTCACTGCCGAAGCCCCACCGCGCGTGATGGTGCCCGAGCGCCCACGCGGGCGGCAGAGCCGGCGCCCCCGTGAGCGAGGCCCAGGTGAGCAGCACGCGCGCGGGCGTGCCCACCATGACCCAGCAGCGCAGCGGCCCGCCCTCCATCCGCAGCTCGCACGTCCCGGCCCGGTCGTGCCCGGAACCGGCCCCCTCCTCGCCCTCCCGCAACGTCACCGTGCCGTCCCACGAGGTGTCGTGGAACACCAGATGCGTGGCAGCGTCGGCCACCACCATCTGCACCGGCATCGTGATGTACAGCGGATCGTCGTCCGGCCCGAAGGCATGACCGGGGTCGGTGTTCCACAGGTGGTACGTCCCGTCCTTCAGCCGGGGCCCCGAGGCCCGCCCGCCGAGCCCGAAGAATCGCGCGTCAGCGGCCACTTCCGACCGCTGCATCCAGCGCGCCTGACCGCCCGCCACCGGCTCCCACCACCGCGGCGGCAGATCACGGCGCAGAGTGACGCCACCGGGCGTCCGCACCTCGACGGCACCGTGTCGCGAGACCACGACCGTCACCCGTTCGGCCACCACCCGCCAGCCGCCGTCCTTGTCCGGCTCCAGGAGGGCCCGGGGATCCGGCTCCGGACACCGTCCGGCCAGCGCGTACGACGGCTCGGCCTCCGCCCCGTCCCAGCCCCAGAACACGGCACCGTTCACCGTCACCGTGATGCGCAGCAGAGTCCGGCTGAACCGCAGGACGCCACCGCCCGGCCCGGGCTCCACATGCTGCACGGGTCCGGGCACGCGCGCGCGTTCGGCCCCCCTGGGCGGCAGCCCGGCGGCATCCGCGCGCCGCCTGCGCCATGCCGCCCGCACGGTACGCAACCCCTGGGCCGCCCCCGTAGAACCGACCACCTTCATCGAACGCACCAGGTCACGACCGTCCATGCTGCTCAGCCTGCCATTGACTGCCCCACGCGTGCGTGTCGTTCAACTGCCGTTCACCCGTGCTGGGACCACATCTTCACGACACGGACTATGTGGGGCGCACCCTGGTGCAGGAGTCGATCACATGGCATCGTCCGTGTCAGCCGCGTCACGCGCACACCCCAGCTCGTGCGCGGACGACGCACACCACGCGCACAGTCCGGGAGCCGCCCCATGTCGACCCTGAACCCCGAGCCGCTCTGGCAGCCGGATCCGGAACGCATCGCCCAGGCACAGGTCACAAAGTTCCAGGCCTGGGCTTCAGAACGCCACGGAGCCCCGGCCGAAGGCGGCTACGCGGCACTGCACCGCTGGTCCGTCGACGAACTGGACACCTTCTGGCAAGCCGTCACCGAGTGGTTCGCTGTACGGTTCTCGACGCCCTACGCGCGCGTGCTGGGCAGCCGCGCGATGCCGGGCGCCCAGTGGTTCCCCGGGGCGACCCTGAACTACGCCGAACACGCCCTCCGCGCCGCCGCGACCCGCGCCGACGAACCCGCGCTCCTCCACGTCGACGAGACCCACGAACCCACCCCGGTGACCTGGTCCGAGCTGCGCCGCCAGGTCGGCTCCCTCGCCGCCGAACTGCGCGCCCTCGGCGTACGCCCAGGAGACCGCGTCAGCGGCTACCTCCCGAACATCCCGCAGGCCGTTGTCGCCCTGCTCGCCACGGCGGCCGTCGGCGGTGTCTGGACCTCCTGCGCCCCCGACTTCGGCGCCCGCAGCGTCCTCGACCGCTTCCAGCAGGTCGAACCGGTCGTCCTGTTCACCGTCGACGGCTACCGCTACGGCGGCAAGGAACACGACCGCCGCGACACCGTCGCCGAACTGCGCCGCGAACTGCCCACCCTGCGCGCCGTCGTCCACATCCCGCTGCTCGGTACCGAAGCCCCCGACGGCGCCCTGGAATGGTCGGCCCTCACCGGCGCCGACACCGAACCCGTCTTCGAGCAGGTGCCCTTCGACCATCCCCTGTGGGTGCTTTACTCCTCCGGCACCACCGGCCTGCCCAAGGCCATCGTCCAGTCCCAGGGCGGCATCCTCGTCGAGCACCTCAAACAACTCGGTCTGCACTGCGACCTCGGCCCCGAGGACACGTTCTTCTGGTACACCTCGACCGGCTGGATGATGTGGAACTTCCTCGTCTCCGGCCTCCTCACCGGCACCACGATCGTCCTCTACGACGGCAGCCCGGGCTACCCGGACACCGGCGCCCAGTGGCGCGTCGCCGAACGCACCGGCGCCACCCTGTACGGCACCTCCGCCGCTTACGTCATGGCCTGCCGCAAAGCGGACGTGCACCCGGGACGCGACTTCGACCTCTCGAAGGTGCAGTGCGTAGCGACGACCGGTTCACCGCTGCCGCCCGACGGCTTCCGCTGGCTGCACGACGAGGTCCGCGAGAACCTCTGGATCGCCTCCGTCAGCGGCGGAACCGACGTCTGCTCCTGCTTCGCGGGAGCCGTACCGGCCCTCCCCGTCCACATCGGCGAGCTCCAGGCCCCCAGTCTCGGTACCGACCTGCAGTCCTGGGACCCGAGCGGCAAGCCTCTGATCGACGAGGTCGGCGAGCTGGTGGTCACCAACCCGATGCCCTCCATGCCGATCCACTTCTGGAACGACCCCGACGGCAGCCGCTACCACGACAGCTACTTCGACACCTACCCCGGCGTGTGGCGCCACGGAGACTGGATCACCGTCAGCTCACGCGGCTCGGTCGTCATCCACGGCCGCTCCGACTCCACGCTCAACCGCCAGGGCGTCCGGATGGGCTCGGCCGACATCTACGAAGCCGTCGAGCGGCTTCCCGAGATCAAGGAATCCCTGGTCGTCGGCATCGAACAGCCCGACGGCGGCTACTGGATGCCGCTCTTCGTCCACCTGGCTCCCGGAGCGGTCCTCGACGAGACCCTGCTCGACCGCATCAAGCAGACCATCCGCGAACAGCTCTCACCGCGCCACGTTCCCGACGAGGTCATCGAGGTACCGGGCGTCCCTCACACCCTCACCGGCAAGCGCATCGAGGTACCCGTCAAGCGCCTCCTCCAGGGCACCCCCCTGGACAAGGCCGTCAACCCGGGCTCCATCGACAACCTCGACCTCCTGCACTTCTACGAGGACCTCGCCCGCAAGCGCTCCTGACAGAGGGCGCCGGAACAGCCCCGCAGCCTGGCCTCGAACCGCCGAACACATCGGCAAAGTCCGAGGCCAGGCCCATTGTCAGTGCCCCCGGTTACTGTGAGTGAGCATTGATCGACCGTGCACAGGGGGAACCATGGCGTACACCGACCACCAGACCATGCGACGCGTCCTGCGCCGCGAAATCGCCGGCACCATCGGCGTGCTCACCGACGAGCACGACTTCCGCGCCATGCGGCGCTATCGCAGCTTCACCTTCGACGACCACACCATCTACCTCCAACAGGTCGAGGCGCTCCTCAAAACACGAACCTCCCAGGGCAGCCACACCACAGTGGCGCTCTTCGACCCGCAGGAATACGCCGAATTCTGCGCCGACACGGGCCTGGACCCCGACAACCCGTCCAGCCGCACCCGCTTCACCGCCGAACTCGCCACCACGGGCCCCACCCTTCCCTACGACGGCCAGCCCCTGGCCGACCTCGTCCCGGACCTCATCGACGAGGCAGTCCGCCAGGCCACGTGGGAGTACGCGTCCACCCTCCTGGCCCGCCTGGGAACCTGCGCCACCTGCGGCGAGGACATCGGCCGCGCCGCCTTCGCCCGGGCCTCGTCCCTGCTCGTCCGGATCCTCGAGACCGCCCGCCCCGGCCATCGGCATCTCGTCTGCAGCGTCTCCGGCACACCAGAAGCACTGGTCTCCGTCCTGCACGCCGACGTGGACGCGGGCGGCACCACAGAACTCGACGAGGCCGAAGCCCTCGAATTCACGACAGTGCTCGCTCTCGGCATCGCCACCCAGAGCGCCGGCGGACTCGTCATGCGCACCAGCACACCCGGCACCACCGACACCATCTACGGCTGGCGCCTGCGCGGAGACGGCCTCGAACCCCTCACCGCCGGCGAAGTCTTCGACGCGTACTGCACGGACATCGAGTCCGGCGATCTCATCTCCCCGGAGTCAGGCGTCGACTACACCGTCCCGCCGGACCTCGGAGAAGCGGGAGCGGCGTCAGGACACGCGCACTGAATGGGGGAGGGGCGCCCCACCCGAAGATGGAGCGCCCCTCAAGACCGGACGATCAGCGCCCAGGGACCGACTACTCGCCGGACAGCACGGCCTGCGCCGCGTTACGCGCTCCCTCGGCGCTGTCCGCCGCCCGCGCGGCAGCCGCGGCCCGCTCGCACTGCGCCAGCGTGTACTTGGCGAGGGTCGCCCGCACATAGGGAATCGACGCCGCACCCATGGAAAGGGAGGTGACACCCAGGCCCGTCAGCACACACGCCAACAGCGGGTCGGACGCGGCCTCACCGCAGACACCACAGCTCTTGCCCTCCGCCTTCGCCGCCTCCGCGGACAGCGCCACCAGGTCCAGCAGCGCCGGCTGCCACGGGTCCTGCAGACGGGACACCGCGCCCACCTGGCGGTCGGCGGCGAACGTGTACTGCGCGAGGTCGTTGGTGCCCAGGGACAGGAACTCGACCTCCTGAAGGATCGAGCGCGCCCGCAGCGCTGCCGACGGAATCTCCACCATCGCGCCGAACTTCGCCTGAAGCCCGGCAGCACGACAGGCGTCCGCGAACGCCTTGGCGTCGGCACGGTCGGCCACCATCGGGGCCATGACCTCAAGGTAGACCGGCAGACCCTCGGCCGCCTTGGCCAGCGCCGTCAGCTGGGTGCGCAGGATCTCCGGGTGGTCGAGCAGCGTCCGCAGCCCGCGCACGCCCAGAGCCGGGTTCGGCTCGTCGGCAGGAGTGAGGAAGTCCAGCGGCTTGTCCGCACCCGCGTCCAGCACCCGCACGACGACACGGCCCTCGGGGAAGGCCTCAAGCACCTGACGGTAGGCCTCGACCTGCTTCTCCTCCGACGGCGCCTTCTTGCTGTCGTCGAGGAAGAGGAACTCGGTACGGAACAGGCCGACACCCTCGGCACCGGCCTCGACCGCGGCCGGCACGTCCGACGGGCCACCCACGTTGGCCAGCAGCGGCACCTTGTGACCGTCGGCCGTGGCGCCCGGACCGGTCGAGGCCGCCAGAGCGGCCTTGCGCTCGGCCGCCGCGGTCTCCAGCTGCCCCTTCTTCTCCTCGCTCGGGTTCACGAAGATCTCGCCGGTGCTGCCGTCGACGGCGATCAACGTGCCCTCGGCGAGCTCACCGACCCCGGGCAGCGCCACCACAGCCGGGACGCCGAGAGCCCGCGCCAGGATCGCGCTGTGGCTGGTGGGCCCACCCTCCTCGGTGACGAAGCCGAGCACCAGGGTCGGGTCCAGCAGTGCCGTGTCGGCCGGCGCGAGGTCACGGGCCACCAGGACATAAGGCTCGTCGCTGTCCGGGACACCCGGCATCGGCACCCCGAGCAGACGGGCGACGATACGATTCCGCACGTCGTCGAGGTCGGCCACGCGACCCGCCAGGTACTCACCGGCGCTCGCCAACAGCTCGCGGTACGCCGCGAAGGCGTCGTACACCGCGCGCTCGGCCGTACTGCCGACGGCGATACGGCGATCCACATCCGCCATCAACTCGGGATCCTGGGCCATCATGGCCTGGGCCTCAAGAACCGCCTGGGCTTCGCCCCCCGCCAGATTGCCGCGCGCAATCAGGTCGGCTGCCACAGCCTCCACGGCCTTGCGGGCGCGCCCCTGTTCACGCTCCGCCTCCTCCGCCGGGATCTGCTTGGCCGGCGGTTCGAGGACCGCCGTTCCCATGTGCCGAACCTCGCCGATCGCCACACCGTGGCTCACGCCGACGCCTCGCAGCGTTGTCTCCATCTCACCCGTCTCCGTTAGCGCGGCGGATCCCGCCGCCGCGGTGGTTGTCCCTACTTGCCGTCGCAGGACGGCGCTGACGTCACTTCCAGAGGAAGAGGCTGTCGCCGGCCTTCACATCGCCCTCGTCACGGAGATCGGCGAGAGCCTCGGCGGTGGCCTCAAGAGCGACGATCGGGCACACCGGGGACTTTCCGGCGGCCTCGACGGCGACCGGGTCCCAGCGCACCACGCTCTGGCCGCGGGTCACGGTGTCGCCCTTGTTCACGAGCAGCTCGAAGCCCTCGCCGTTGAGCTGCACGGTGTCGATGCCCAGGTGAGTGAGAACGCCGTGGCCCTGCTCGTCCACTACTACGAACGCGTGCGGATGGAGGGAAACGATGACTCCGTCCACGGGGGATACGGCCTCGGAAGGCTCACGGACGGGGTCGATCGCTGTACCCGGGCCGACCATGGCCCCGGAGAAGACCGGATCCGGCACTGCCGCCAGTCCGATGGCGCGTCCTGCGAGCGGGGACGTCACGGTGGTCATGGGAAGCCTCCCAGGGGTGGAGATTCATATGGGCCGTCACTGCCTGTACCGGACGGCGCACTGTTCAGCAGGGTATGTCATATGAAGTACGGGTTCCGCATGAGAGGAGCCGTCCGGTGGTCTAGACCATAACCCCAAACGATTTGCACCCGCTCCGCGGCCCCGTGTACAGTCGTACTCCTGCTTGAGGCAGAGCGACGCGAACCAAGCGTCATTGCCTGGCAGCACCCAACTTGTCAGATCCTATCTCGGGGTTACCTTCTGCATGCCCGCAGGATGGTGGTCAGGGAGTCGGAAAAACCCTGATAGAGTTTGGAAACACCGAAGGGAAGCCCGGAGGAAAGCCCGTGAGGGTGAGTACAAAGGAAGCGACCGTTCCTTGAGAACTCAACAGCGT
>NZ_JAVRBF010000509.1:0-330 GCF_032436805.1 Streptomyces sp. P17
CTATTCGCTACCTAACAGAAGAAAAAGATGGCGTTTATACCGGTAAATCCATGGATCGCTGGAAGTTAAAAGGTCTAGATATCGATCCACAAACGCGCGATATCATAAAAAGCTTGATCAATAGTCATAAAATTGATGTACCAAGTAGCAAAGATGGCCGTAACACCAATATTGCTGCTATCAACGTAAAAGGCTTACGCTTTAATACTAAAGAAGAAAAAGCCGAAGCATTAGCCGCTCGTAAAGCACAATTCGCTACGGCAACAGACTATGAGAAAGAAAACCTTGAACGAGAAATTGTAATCATCAATGCAATGAACTAGGGCGACT
>NZ_JAVRBF010000510.1:0-330 GCF_032436805.1 Streptomyces sp. P17
TGCGAAGAACACGCTTCTTGATGAGTCCGGGATGCAGAACATAGAGTTCCTTCTCCCAGTACTGGTTCTCGGACATGAGCGGATGAGTCGCGAACTTCAGGCTGTTGCCGACGAAGTTGAGCTCCCAAACGTCAAGGCCGAAAGCCTTGTCCTTGAGAGTCAGCTCGTAGTGCGTGTCCTTGGCCGCCATGCGCTGAACGAGATTCAGGGTCTTCGTCGAGGTCATCGTGATGCGCTCGTTCGGCAGACCCTTCGCATTCTTGTCGAAGATTCGACGCATGAAGTCCTGGAATCCGGCCATCGACATGGCGCCGGAGGTGCCACCGTAGT
>NZ_JAVRBF010000511.1:0-330 GCF_032436805.1 Streptomyces sp. P17
GCCTGGAATTCGTTCATCTTGCATTGATGCCCAGCTCTTCAATACTTTCCGGGCAGCCATGGGTTTGTGTGTACTGGATGAGATTGAAGCCAACCTCAATGCACGTGCCGCAGTAACACGGTATTACGATGAACACCTGCCAGCTTCACTGCAACGTCAAAAGCTGCACACTGGGGCAAGTGCAAACCATGCCTACATGCCCGTCGTTTTCGAATCAGAGGCACAGGCCTTGGCCGTACTCAACAGGCTGAGTGAATCAGGCATCACCGCCAGGCGTTATTTTTACCCATCGCTTGACCAGGTAGACCTTGGCTGTAGCACTGGGCAGGC
>NZ_JAVRBF010000512.1:0-330 GCF_032436805.1 Streptomyces sp. P17
GTCAAGGGTTCTCCCGGCGTAGGCAAAACCTCACTCCTCCGGGCAATTGCACAGGCAATGAACCTGTGCCTCATCGACCATCGTGTTGCTGGCTCTGGACCAGAAGACTTCAATGGTCTGCCTGACCTCAATGGTCATAAGGCTGTGATGAAGCCTTTCGACATGTTCCCAACTGAAGGCGACGAACTGCCGATCAACAAGGAAACCGGAAAGCCATATGCTGGCTGGTTGCTTCATTTGTCGGAGTTCAATGCCGGTCTGCCTATGGTGACGGTCGCAGCTTACAAGCTCGTGCTGGAACGTGAAGTGGGCCAGCAGAAACTGCATCCG
>NZ_JAVRBF010000513.1:0-330 GCF_032436805.1 Streptomyces sp. P17
CTGCCAGCAGGCTGCCGCACTACACTACACGGCAATATCGATTACGGGCAAATTGGGCGCTTGGCCGGTGATTTTGCGGGTGTTTAAATCATAAAACACGCTCTCGCCCACGGCGGCGCTGCCGGTGAGCACAATATCGCGGCCGCCCTGCGTTTTGGCGGCCCAGCTGCCGCCGCCCAGATCGGCGCTGATTTTGGCCACGGCCAAATGCTCGCGGTTAAAAAGTGCACTAAATTGGCTATAGATATTCACGGTTTTAACTTTCTTTTAAAGGCCGTCTGAAACGTTTTCAGACGGCCTAATCGTCTAAATAGCGGTCGATGGTTACCG
>NZ_JAVRBF010000514.1:0-330 GCF_032436805.1 Streptomyces sp. P17
TTAATAATCGTCTATTTCGTCCAGGTTGTCGTGCAGCGGCAGTGAGCCAAAGCGACCGCTTTCTTCACGAAAGCTATGGCCCATATAGCGGCTACCATCTTCTTCCTGGTGATGCTCTTGAAAAGCACGGCTTGTGCCTTGCGGCTCATCTTCGTCGCGCGCCGTATTAAAAGGAAGATCACTTTTGAAGGCTCCCGCGGCACGCATGGGCCCAACACTGGTCGCAAATCGTGATTCGCTCTTTTCACGCACCCCCACCAGTACCGATACCTTGCCATTCACTACAGGAATGAAAGGGATGTTCTTGCGGGGCTTGGGCCGTGATAACCG
>NZ_JAVRBF010000515.1:0-329 GCF_032436805.1 Streptomyces sp. P17
CGCACATGGCAGGCCTAGCGCAGTCCACCTCGGCGCAGGCGTCTAAACGTGAAGCGCGACGTGCGAGGGCCGTTGGCCGGCGCAAGGACTCAGGCCGACATCGGCACTTCCCATAGCGCGCGCAAGGCGCGGATCGCTTGAGATCGTAGCGGAGGCGGGAATGCTCAGTGGGCTCATGGGATAGGGGCTCTGGATGAACCTCGATCTGATTGGCTCCAGTCGGACATAGATTGCTGGGCCTAGCTGAAACTTCCCCATGACGGATTGGAGCGAGAGTTCAGGTGTTTCAAATGGTTAGAAGGCGTCGCGTGCACAACGTGTGCACCGGG
>NZ_JAVRBF010000516.1:0-329 GCF_032436805.1 Streptomyces sp. P17
TGCGTCATCCCCCGATGCGCGAAAAGTCCGCGACCGCATGCACGGCGCCGCGGAAGCCGTCGAGCAGGCGCAGGCGGTTGAGGCGCAGCGCGGGATCGTCGGCATTCACCGTGACGTCGTCGAAGAAGGCGTCGAGCGGGGCGCGCAGCGTCGAGAGCACGCGCATCGCCTCCTCGAAATCCTCGCGCTGGACCGCCGCCGCGGCCTCCGGCGTCGCTTCGGCAAGGCGCGCGGCCCCGGGCAGCACCGGGACCGCCCGCGCGTCGAGGCGCCCCTCGAGCCCCGAGCCACTGCACATCTCGAGCAGATGGCCGAGCAGGCCGAAGCCG
>NZ_JAVRBF010000199.1:0-942 GCF_032436805.1 Streptomyces sp. P17
GGTGTCAGCGGCGTACCGTCTGGTTCCGCCGCGTCAGCCACAGCGCGCCCGCCGCGCCCGCGAGCAGCACCGTGCCGCCGAGGGTGCCGAGGGCGACGGCCGAGTCCTCGGGGCCGGTCTGCGGGAGTTCGGAGCCGTTGCCGCTCTGGGTGGAGCCGGTGGCGCCAGCGCCGCCCGCCGCCTTCACATCGAGGGTGAGCGCGGGGCCCGGGCTGTTCGACGGGGTGCAGGTGGTCGTCGTACCGAGCGCCTTGATGGTGAGCACGGCCGGGGTGAAGGTGACCTTGCCGGACTTCTTCGGCGTATAGGTGCCGGTCAGGTCATTGATCTTGATGGGGGTGTCGGCGGGGATGGCCTCCTGGTTCGCCGGGCCCGTCACCGTCATGGTGCCGCTGTCGGCTCCGCCCAGCTTGATGGTGGCGCTGGGGTTCATCGCCCCCTTGCCCAGTTCGACAGGGCTGGAGGAGACCCCCTTCTGCCACGACATGGTGATCTTGTAGCCGCCGCCGCTCTCGACACCCTTGATGTCGATGGGCGAGACGGCGCTCTTGTCACCGATCGGGGTCTTGCACTGGTAGTTGACGTCGACGACCCCGGCCCGGGCGGCGGGCGCGGCCATCAGCACCGCCGAGCCGGCCAGGGCCGCGACGGACGCGAGCGCGGTTCGTTTCCGGTACGACACGGTTCCGCTCCCTCTCGATTCCTGACGGCACATCAGATCGGCCGTCAAGGTACGCCCGGGGCCGAGAGGAGGGAAGACACGATGCGCGCCGGAGTTGTGACGATCCGGCGCGCACGAAAGGGGGTTCGAGTGGAGGCGGAGGCCAGGAGGTGACCCGGGGTAACCCTAAGCGGGAGCCCCGAGCGTGAGGTGGGCCGCCGGGCGAGGTGTCAGCCTTTGGGGCTGGTCCTTTTCCCAGCGGCCTCCTCCCGAACCCGTCG
>NZ_JAVRBF010000517.1:0-328 GCF_032436805.1 Streptomyces sp. P17
CCAGACGGTTCCTCCCGGTGGTATTCCTGGCAGTATCGAACAGGTTATGAACATGCCACAGGGCGGTGCTCCTGTTGCTGCTCCTGTAACGACTGATCCAGATGCTGGTCGTCAGATGCTTGGTGCTGCTGCCGCTACTACTCGGCCCGGTGCTGTTCCTCCGGGTGCTGGTTTGCCGGGTCGTGTTATGGCTCCGTTCGATACTGCGAATATGCAGCTTGCTGACCAGAGCTTTAACAATGCTGCTGCTGTCGATGACATCTTGCGTAATCCTGCACCGGAAGGTGCACCAAAGGATGTAGCAGGAATGGCAAAGAGTTTGCGTGAT
>NZ_JAVRBF010000518.1:0-328 GCF_032436805.1 Streptomyces sp. P17
TCAGGCAGCTGCTCTTCTAGAAACGCCAAGCTTTGCTCTGCTTCTGCAGATTGACGCTCTACGTTTTGTGTTAGGAACGTTTCTGTCACGGCATCTAGCGTTTCGCGAATTTCTTCTCGGTTTTGGCCCTTGAGTGTCAGGCGCAAAATACCGGTGCTGCTGTTGCCACCGCCTTGTTCACTAACGTTCAGGTTTGCTCTTAAGCGATTGATGGCGTCTGCGCGGGTTAGTTTAGTAAGCGAAAACTCAGCACCGGGGCTAGCTGCCAACTCTGTTACGCTTACCTGCACGCTGTCATTCAAAAAGCTAGTGAGTCTACCTACTTGCC
>NZ_JAVRBF010000519.1:0-327 GCF_032436805.1 Streptomyces sp. P17
CGCCATGGACTACAGCAGCAAATAGATAATGGGGTTTTGAATCCCGATCAGATCGAAAAGGATTGGCAGACCGACAAGGATGAAAAGGTCCGCCATAGTCATCGTTATTTGCAGGGGCAGAAGCAGCCGTTTGACCAGCCATTTGTAAGTGGATTGGGCGGGCTTATGATGTATCCGGGCGACGCCTCCCTAGGGGCTAGCGACGAAGACCGATACGGGTGCCGATGCCGCGCCCGATACTCCGTAAGAATGAGGTTCTAATGAAGATCAGCGTATTCAAGGGCGATGAAGGATATGAAAACTATCTAGCCCATCGGCCTATTGTCG
>NZ_JAVRBF010000046.1:0-70055 GCF_032436805.1 Streptomyces sp. P17
CAAGAGGTCCTGGTTGTTCAGGTCAATTCACGGATTCCCACCCGCCCGCAACGATCAGTTTGTTCACGGGCTCTGAGACACGCTCAGATGTGGTCGCGCGGCCCCTCGGCCAGGAGGCGGAGCGCGGCGAGGGCAGCCGAGCGGCCGGTCGTGGACAGGGAGATCAGGGCGTCGATGGACCGTTCCGGTTCGAGGTAGCCGAGTTCGCGACCGGTGTGCCAGAACCTCCACAGCAGCCGCTCGGTGTCCTTTGCCTGCATCGCGGTGCCGTCGCCGTGGGTGAAGCCCGCAGCAAGCACCGGATGGACGACATCGCGCAAGTCCTCGCGGAGCCGGGGCTCCGCCCACAGCGCGCCCAGGGCGCACTCGGCCACCTGCCGATCCGCTGCGGTGGTGCCGAGCCAGGCCAGCGCGGCCGTGTGCTGGCACAGCTGGTGGTCCGTCAGCTGAGCGCGGCCGGCAGCCGAGGGCTTGAGCGTGCGAAGGCGCTTGGTCACCAGTCGGTGGGTGCGGGCGAGTTCGTGCAGGTCGGCCAGCTGGAACAGGTCCGCCTCGGAGCGCGGCCCCTTGCCGATCGGGTACCAGTGCGGGTAGCGGGCGAACGCGGCTGCCACCAGTTCCCGCGGCAGGTAGCCGGCCTGGGTCAGGGTGACACCGCCACCGACCTGCTCCAGCAGCCACCGCAGCGGCTCAGCCGTGTCCACGGGTGCCGCAGAAGACTCCTCCAGGGCGGGCAGGAAGGCGGCGAGCAGGGCGCGGCGCTCAGTCGGGGGCGCCTCGGCCCACAACTCGCGCCGTTCGCGGCGGACGGCCTCCAGCGGGGCGCGGCCCTCGAACACTGGCTGCACAGTTGTGATCCAGTGCTGGACGAGCCGTCGGCGCGCGGCCGGGAAGGCACGCGTGTCCGGGGCGAGCTCGCCCCCCGTCCAGAGCCTGCTCCAGCCGACCTTCGAGGTTGGCACGGGCCAGCGCTTCCTGGGTGCCCATGACCTGCCCCCAGCTCAGCTCGGGTACGTCCGGCGGGGTCGTGGGCGAGGCAGCCACGGCCTTGCGGTAGGCCGCGAAGCCCGCCTGCTCGGAGCACTGCCAGGCCGCCAGCACCTGGGCGGTGGTCCCGCTCGTGCACACCGCGGCGGCCCGAAAGCGGCCGACTCCGGTCAGCAGGTCGGCCAGGACGGCGACAGCCCGCCGCTGCTCAGGGGTGTCTGCTTGCCACTTGCGGGGCAGTTCCTACCAGCAGAAGCGTTCGACCTCGGCCGCCGAGAGCGCGACGAGCGGGTCACCGTCGGACACCAGCAAACCCAGCAGGCGCTGTGCCATCGCCTCGTCCGCCACCAACGCTGTCACCTCCGCCGCACGCCAGCCAACCTGCCGATCCTCCCACGGATAGAGGTTCCGTCCGTGGGCGACGCTGCGGCGGGAATCTCACCGGTGACGTCGTCCCGCGGCAGCCAGGGTTTCCCCCAGCCTGTCGGAACAGCACAAGCCCTACGCCGTCGGCCACCATTCCCAAGGCACCCGAAACCCTCGGCTCCCCCAGGGGCGGCGAGGCGCTTCTGACGAGCCGTCACGCACGCTCGTCCACCGACTGTCCACCGGAGCGTTTGCCTGCGTAGTCAACCGACGGGCCAATTGCACCAAAACCGCTGGCCAGAGCCTGGTTACAGCCCGCCGACAACAAGGAGCGAACCCGTGACCTACGCATTGCGATGCACAGGTCACAAGTGTCCGACCTGCCCGAATTCCAAGGTCAACGAAAACCAGAAACCCCAGGTCAGAGGCAAGACCTGGGGTTCACCATGGAGCCGCCTTCGGGATTCGAACCCGAGACCTACGCATTACGAGTGCGTTGCTCTGGCCATCTGAGCTAAGGCGGCGCGCTGTCCGCACTATGGTGCGATCAGCAACGACGGTAAGTCTACACAGTTTCCGGGAGTGCTCCGTACCGGCCCGAGGGTGTGGTTCCGGGGCCGGTACGGACGCTATGAGCAGCGCTTCCTGTCCGTCGGCGGGGTCCCTCGCAAGAGGTACGCGTTGATCGTGCGGTCGATGCAGTCGCTGCCCCGGCCGTACGCCGTGTGGCCGTCGCCCTCGTAGGTCAGGAGGCGGGCCGAGGAGAGCTGGGCGGCCAGGGCGCGAGCCCAGCGGTACGGGGTCGCCGGGTCGCGGGTGGTGCCGACCACGACGATCGGGGCGGCGCCCTTCGCCTCGATGCGGTGCGGCTCACCCGTGGGGGCCACCGGCCAGTACGCACAGTTCAGAGAGGCCCACGCGAGGCCCTCACCGAAGACCGGGGACGCCTTCTCGAAGGCCGGCAGGGCGTCCCGCACCTGCTCCGGGGTGTCGAAGGCGGGCGGGAGGTCCAGGCAGTTCACGGCGGCGTTGGCGAACATCAGGTTCGCGTAGCGGCCCTCCGCGTCCCGCTCGTAGTAGCTGTCGGCGAGGACCAGCAGGGCGGCGCCGTCGTTCTCCTTCATCGCCGAGGTCAGCGCCTCGCGCAGCTGCGCCCAGGCCGCCTCGTCGTACATCGCCGCGATCACGCCGATCGTGGCGAGGGACTCGCCGAGACGACGGCCGTCCGCGTCGCCGGTCGGGATGGGCCGGGCGTCGAGCTTTTCGAAGAACGCCTTGAGGTTTGCCCCCACCTCGTCGGCCTTCTTGCCCAGCGGGCAGTCCGGCTGCTGGACACAGTCCCTGGCGAACGCCCGGAACGCCGTCTCGAAGCCCGCGGTCTGGTCGAGGGTCATCCGGCGGGCGGGCAGCGACGGGTCCATGGCGCCGTCCAGAACCAGCCGCCCGGCGCGCTTGGGGAAGAGTCCCGCGTACGTCGCCCCGAGGAAGGTGCCGTACGACGCCCCCACGTAGGTCAGCCGCTCGTCCCCCAGCACCGACCGCAGGATGTCCATGTCCCGGGCCGCCTCGACGGTGGACACATGGCGCAGCAGCTCCGGCGAGTCCGCCCCGCAGCCCTCCGCGAACTTCTTGTACGCGTCGACCAGCGCCGTCTGCTCCGGCCCGTCGTCGGGCGTGAGGTCGGTCTGGGTGTACGTGTCCATGTCCGGCCCGTCGAGGCATTCGACGGGCTCGCTGCGTGCGACACCGCGTGGGTCGACGGCGACCATGTCGTAGCGGGCCCGGACCTCGGCCGGGTAGCCGATCCCGGCGTACGCCTGGAGGTAGCCGACCGCCGAACCTCCCGGGCCGCCCGGGTTGACCAGCAGCGATCCGATCCGCTTGCCCGGCCCCGTGGCCTTCTTGCGGGCGACGGCCAGCCGGACCTCGTCCTCCTGCGGCTTCGCGTAGTCGAGCGGCACCCGCAGCCTGGCGCACTCGAAGCCGGGGACCCCGCAGCCGCGCCACCTCAGCTTCTGGCCGTAGTACGGCGCGAGCGCGTCCGGTGTCGCCTGCGGCAACGCGGCCAGCGCGGCCTCGGCCGCCGGGCTCGCGGAACTCGTCGACCCGCCCGTCGAACACGCGGAGACCACCAGCGCGGCGACGGCGAGGAGGACTCCCGCTGTGCGGGCTCCGTGGGGGTGGGGTCGGGCGTGCGTGCGGGGGGACCGGGTGCGGGTCGGGTGGGGGCGCCTGAGGTGCATCAGCCGAGCGTAACTCTGCGCAGCCGACCGGATGCCCTCCGCGCAGGGCACGGCTCGTACGGGTTACATGGTCAACCTTTCGTTGATCGCGGGCGGGACGGGCAGGTCAGCCCGCTCTGAGAACCGCCCACTGAGCGCGGTCAGCCACTCAGCACGGTCAGCCCGCTCTCAGCGCCATCGTCATCGCCTCCACCGCCAGCAGCGGGGCCACATTGCGGTCCAGCGCGTCCCGGCAGGCGGAGATGGCCTCGATGCGGCGCAGTGTGGACTCCGGGGAGCTGCCCCGGGCCAGCCGGTCCAGGGCGTCCTCGGCGTCGGCGTTGGCGATGGCCACGCGGGAGCCGAGCTGGAGGGCGAGGACGTCACGGTAGAAGGCTGTGAGGTCGGTCAGGGCGAGGTCGAGGCTGTCGCGCTGCGTACGGGTGCGGCGGCGCTTCTGCTTGTCCTCCAGGTCCTTCATCACGCCCGCCGTACCGCGCGGAAGACGCCCGCCCTGGGCCGCGCCGAGGGCCGCCTTCAGCTCCTCGGTCTCCTTGCCGTCCATCTCCTCGGCGAGCTGCTTGGCGTCCTCGGCCGCGGCGTCGACGAGTTCCTGGGCGGCTTTGAGGCAGCCGCCGATGTCCTCGACCCGCAGCGGCAGCTTGAGGACGGCCGCCCGGCGCTCGCGAGCCGCGGGGTCGGTGGCCAGCCGACGGGCACGGTCGACATGGCCCTGGGTGGCGCGGGCCACGGCGGCCGCGACCTCGGGCTCGATGCCTTCCCGCCGTACGAGCATGTCGGCGACGGCGTCGACCGACGGCGTGCGCAGGTTCAGGTGACGGCAGCGGGAGCGGATCGTGGGCAGGACGTCCTCGATGGAGGGGGCGCACAGCAGCCAGACCGTGCGGGGGGCCGGCTCCTCCACCGCCTTCAGGACGGCGTTGGCCGACTTCTCGTTCAGCCGCTCGGCGTCCTCGACGAGGATGACCTGCCAACGGCCGTTGGCCGGTGAGGTGAACGACTTGCGGACGGTGTCCCGCATGTCGTCGACGAGGATCTGAGAACCCACGGCGGCGACGGTACTGACGTCGGCGTGGGTGCCCACCAGCGCCGTATGACAGCCGTCGCAGAAGCCGCAGCCGGGGGCCCCGCCGAGGGCGCGGTCGGGGCTGACGCACTGGAGCGCGGCGGCGAAGGCCCGGGCTGTCCGGGTCCGGCCCGCGCCGGGGGGTCCCGTGAACAGCCAGGCGTGCGTCATCTTCGACGCCTCGGGGGGCGGGGTGTCGGTGGCGGCCGCGGTGACCAGGGCGTCCGCGTCCCGGGCAGCGGCGGTGAGCTGCTCGCTCACCTTCTCCTGCCCGACCAGGTCATCCCACACGGTCATGCCACACGCCGCCTTTCCGTCCACATGTCGCGGTACGGCATCCATTGTGAGGGGCGGCACTGACAACGGGATCCGGTCGCCGCAGCCGCGCCGACACCGGCCGACGGCTCAGCGCCGCCCCCGCCCCCGATCGTCGTCGTACTCGTCGTCCCGCGGCCCCAGCAGCTCGTCCGCCAGCGACGGCAGGTCGTCCAGCGGCGTCTCCTCCGCCCAGTCCGACCGCGGCCGCCTGCGCCGACGGGTCTCCGCCTCGCCGCCTTGCCGATCACTCCGGGGACCGCCCTGCGGGTCGACCTGCGGGAGCTCCCGCGTACGGTCCTCCGCCTCGTCGCCGCGCGCCTCGTCCCGGAAGAACCCCGGCGGAACACGGTCCGCGGGATCCCCGCCCTGCACGGGAGGCAGCACCGCGGTCTCGTCCCCGGCCCCCGGGTCCACCTGGGGCAGCACCGTCGTCTCGTCCGAAGCGCCGGACGGCGTCACCGCCGTCTCATCCGAAGCCCTGACGGGACGCAGTACGGCCGTATCGTCCGAAGCCCTTACGGGAGGCAGTACGGCCGTTTCGTCCGAAGCCCCCGCCGGCTCCCCCGGCTGCGGCAGTTCCGCCGTCACCTCGGGGTCCGGAGTCGGCCCACCCGCGCGCGGCAGCACCGCCGTCTCGTCCACCGGCCCCCCGGAGGCATTCGTCGGCGTCACCACCGGCGTCGGCACAGTGGCCGCGTCCGGGGTCGCCGCAGGTGCCGCCGGAGCCGCCGGCTTCGGGCCGGCCTCCGCCGCCGCGGCCGCCTGCTCGGCCAGTCGCCGTGCCTCTTCGGCCCGCAGCAGCGCCTCTTCCGCCTTGCGCTGCTTCTCCAGGCGCCGCGCCTCGGCCTCGGCACGCAGCCGGGCCTCCTCCTCGGCCTGCTTGCGGCGCCGCTCCTCGTCCGCCCTGCGCCGGGCCTCTTCCTCCGCGCGGGCCTTCTCCTCGGCGAGCAGCCGCTGCCGCTCCTCCTCGGCACGGCGAGCCGCCTCCTCGGCACGCAGCCGGGCCTCCTCCGCCTGCCGTTCGGCCTCGCGGCGCTGCGCCTCCTCCAGCTCGCGGCGCTTGCGCTCCTCCTCCTCGGCGCGCAGCCGGGCGAGCTGCTCCTGGCGCTCGCGCTCCAGCCGCTCCTCCTCGGCCTTGCGGGCAGCCTCCTCCTCGGCCTTCTTACGGGCCTCCTCCTCGGCCTTGCGCCGCGCCTCCTCCTGGGCCTGGATCTCGGCCTCGGACAGCGGCAGCGTCTGGTCGAGCCGGTGCCGGATGACGGTCGTGACGGCCTCGGGCTCCTGGCCCGCGTCCACGACGAGGTAGCGCCCGGGGTCGGAGGCGGCCAGCGTCAGGAAACCGGACCGCACGCGCGCGTGGAACTCGGCGGGCTCCGACTCCAGCCGGTCCGGCGCCTCGGTGAACCGCTCGCGCGCGGTCTCCGGGTCGACGTCCAGCAGCACGGTCAGATGCGGCACCAGGCCATTGGTGGCCCAGCGGTTGATCCGGGCGATCTCGGTGGGCGACAGGTCACGGCCCGCCCCCTGGTACGCCACCGACGAGTCGATGTACCGGTCGGAGATGACCACCGCGCCCCGCTCCAGCGCGGGCCGGACCACCGTGTCGACGTGCTCCGCGCGGTCCGCGGCGTACAGCAGCGCCTCCGCGCGGTGCGAGAGCCCGGCGCTGGAGACGTCCAGCAGGATCGACCGCAGCCGCTTGCCCACCGGCGTCGCCCCCGGCTCGCGCGTGACGACGACCTCATGGCCCTTGTCCCTGATCCACTCGGCGAGCGCCTCGGCCTGGGTGGACTTGCCGGCGCCGTCGCCGCCCTCCAGGGCGATGAAGAAACCGGAGCTGGCGGGCACCTGCTCGGGGTCGTCGCCGCCGAGCAGCGCGTCGCGCAGATCGTGCCGCAGCGGCACCCCGGACCGGTCGTCGACCTTGGCCAGCACCAGCGCAGCCACCGGCAGCAGCAGCGCGCCGACCAGCATCAGCGTGAACGCGGCACCGCCGTGCGCGAACACGAACCGCCCGCTCTCCAGCCGGTGCGGGCCGATAGCGGCGGCCACCAGGGGCGCGACGACCGCACCGAGCGCCACGAACACCCGTACGACCGCGTGCAGATGCTCGGTCGTGCGCGGGCGCCGGAAGTCCTCGGTCTCCTGATCCAGCAGGGTGCGCCCGGTGTTGGCGGCCACGCCCGCGGCGACCCCGGCCAGCGCGACCACCAGGATGACGGTGGTGACGTCCGGGACGAGCCCGGCGACCAGCAGCGCGATACCGGTGAGCGCGATGGCCAGCGCCAGCAGGCGGCGCCGCGACAGTGACACCAGCACCTTGGGCGCCGTTCGGATACCGACGACGACTCCGCCGGTCAGCGCGAGCACCAGCAAGCCGTACAGCACCGGGCCGCCGCCCAGGTCCTTGGCGTGCAGCACCGACACGGCGACCGCGGCCGACACCGCGCCCGCGACGGCCGCGCAGGCCGGCACCAGCAGCGGGATCGCGCCCGTACGGCCCTTGTCGACGCCGGTGCCCGTCTTGGGCCGGCGCAGCCCCTCCAGCGGGGAACGCGCGCGTGGGGTGCGTGTGTCGGGCAGTTCCAGGAAGGTCACCACGGACAGGGACGCGGCGAACAGGCCGGCCGCGACATACGACGGCAGCGCCGCCTGGTGCTCGCCGAACCAGTCGATGCCGGTGCCCAGCAGGTTGTTGAACAGAGCCGCGGTGACGAGCGCGGCGGCCGCGAGCGGCACCGCCAGGAAACCGGTACGCAGCGACAGACGGCGCAGCGCGTCCATGTGGTCCGGCAACGGACGTACCGTCGCGCCCTCCAGGGGCGGGGCGGGCAGCAGGGCGGGCGCCGCGCTCTCCCGGCACACGGCCCAGAAGCGCTCGGCCACACCGGTCACGAAGACGGTCACCAGCAGGACGGCCAGGGCGTTGTCCGGCGTCCAGTCGATCCACAGCGGCGCGACGATGAGCAGCGCGGCCCGCACGCCGTCCGCGCCGACCATCGTCCAGCGGCGGTCGAGCGGGCCCTCCTGGGAGGTCAGCGAGGTGAGCGGGCCGAGCAGTGCGGCGCCGAAGAGGAGGGTCGCGAGGAGCCGCGCCCCGAAGACGGTCGCCACTGCGAACGCCACACCCCGGTACCCGCCGCCGAACGAGCCCTCGGCGATGGCCGCCTGGAGCGCGAGGAGGACCAGCACCAAAAGGGCGAGGACATCACCCACACCGCCCACGAGCTGTGCGCTCCACAGCCGCCTGAGCTGCGGTCGGCGCAGCAGGGCGCGGACGGCGCGTTCGCGGGAGTCCGCCGCCAGGGCGTCGTCGGGGGTCGGCGGGGGGGCCGTTGGCTGCTCGGCACGCGTCATGCATTCAGCCTATCGGCAGGCACCGACAGCCCGTGGCGGCCGTCCGAACGTACGCCCGCCCCGACACCAAAGAGTGATGCCGGGGCGTTCGTTTCGCGAAGCCAAGGAACGCGAAGCACAGGGACGCGAAGCCGAGGGTGGCTTGAAGCGGAGGGCTCAGTCCTCCGCGGCCGGCTTGGCGGCCGTCGCCTTCTTCGCCGCCGTCTTCTTCGCGGTCGTCGTCTTCTTCGCAGCCGTCTTCTTGGCGGCCGCCGTCTTCTTGGCCGGAGCCTTCTTGGCGGCGGTCTTCTTCGCCGGGGCCTTCTTCGCCGTCTTCTTGGCGGGCGCCTTGGCACGCTTCTCGGCGAGCAGCTCGAAGCCGCGCTCCGGGGTGATGTCCTCGACACTGTCGCCGGAGCGCAGGGTCGCGTTGGTCTCCCCGTCGGTGACGTACGGGCCGAAGCGGCCGTCCTTCACCACGACCGGCTTCTCGCTGACCGGGTCCACGCCCAGCTCCTTCAGCGGCGGCTTGGCGGCGGCCCGGCCACGCTGCTTGGGCTGGGAGTAGATCTCCAGCGCCTCTTCCAGGGTGATCGTGAAGAGCTGGTCCTCGGTCTGGAGCGAACGCGAGTCCGTGCCCTTCTTCAGATACGGCCCGTAGCGGCCGTTCTGCGCGGTGATCTCCTGGCCCTCGGCGTCGGTGCCGACTACGCGCGGGAGCGACATCAGCTTCAGGGCGTCGTCGAGCGTGACCGTGTCCAGGGACATCGACTTGAACAGCGAGGCCGTCCGCGGCTTCACGGCGTTCTTGCCGGTCTTCGGGGTGCCCTCGGGCAGGATCTCGGTGACGTACGGGCCGTAGCGGCCGTCCTTGGCGACGATCTGGTGGCCGGTCGCCGGGTCCGTGCCCAGCTCGAAGTCGCCGCTCGGCTTGGCGAGCAGCTCCTCGGCCAGCTCCACGGAGAGCTCGTCGGGCGCCAGGTCCGTCGGGATGTCCGCGCGCTGGTGGTTCTCGGAGTCCTTCTCGCCGCGCTCGATGTACGGGCCGTAGCGGCCGACCCGCAGCACGATGTCGTTGCCCACCGGGAACGACGACACCTCACGCGCGTCGATCGCGCCCAGGTCGGTCACCAGCTCCTTGAGGCCACCGAGGTGGTCCCCGTCGCCGTTGCCGGCGTCGGCCGCGCCGCCGTGACCGGTGCCCTCACCGAAGTAGAACCGCTTCAGCCACGGCACGGACTGGGCCTCACCGCGGGCGATGCGGTCGAGGTCGTCCTCCATCTTGGCGGTGAAGTCGTAGTCGACGAGCCGCCCGAAGTGCTTCTCCAGGAGGTTGACCACGGCGAAGGACAGGAAGGACGGCACGAGGGCCGTGCCCTTCTTGAAGACATAGCCGCGGTCGAGGATCGTGCCGATGATCGAGGCGTACGTCGACGGGCGGCCGATCTCGCGCTCTTCGAGCTCCTTGACCAGGCTGGCCTCGGTGTAGCGGGCCGGGGGCTTGGTGGCGTGCCCGTCGACCGTGATCTCCTCGGCGGACAGCGCGTCGCCCTCGCTGACCTGGGGCAGCCGGCGCTCGCGGTCGTCCAGCTCGGCGTTCGGGTCGTCGGCGCCCTCGACGTAGGCCTTCAGGAAGCCGTGGAAGGTGATCGTCTTGCCGGAGGCGCTGAACTCGACGTCCCGGCCGTCGGCGGCGGTGCCGCCGATCTTCACGGTCACGCTGTTCCCGGTCGCGTCCTTCATCTGGGAGGCGACGGTCCGCTTCCAGATCAGCTCGTAGAGCTTGAACTGGTCGCCGGTCAGACCGGTCTCGGCCGGCGTGCGGAAACGATCACCCGAGGGACGGATCGCCTCGTGCGCCTCCTGCGCGTTCTTGACCTTCCCGGCGTAGGTACGCGGGGCGGACGGCAGGTAGTCGGCGCCGTACAGCTGCGTCACCTGGGCGCGGGCCGCGGAGATGGCCGTGTCGCTCAGGGTCGTGGAGTCCGTACGCATGTAGGTGATGAAGCCGTTCTCGTACAGCTTCTGGGCGACCTGCATGGTCGCCTTCGCGCCGAAGCCGAGCTTGCGCGAGGCTTCCTGCTGCAGCGTCGTCGTACGGAAGGGGGCGTACGGCGAGCGGCGGTACGGCTTGGACTCGACGGACCGGACGGAGAACTGCGTCTGCTCCAGGGCGGCAGCCAGGGCGCGGGCGTTCGCCTCGTCGAGGTGGAGGGTGTTCGCGCTCTTGAGTTGTCCCAGGGAGTCGAAGTCGCGGCCCTGCGCGACCCGCCTGCCGTCGACGGTCTGCAGGCGCGCGACCAGCGACGACGGGTCCGATGAGTCCCCCGCGCGGCCGGTCGCGAAGGTGCCCGTCAGGTCCCAGTACTCAGCGGAACGAAACGCGATGCGCTCGCGTTCCCGCTCCACGACGAGCCGGGTGGCAACGGACTGGACACGACCGGCCGACAGCCGGGGCATGACCTTCTTCCACAGGACCGGCGAGACCTCGTAGCCGTAGAGACGGTCGAGGATGCGGCGGGTCTCCTGGGCGTCGACCAGCTTCTGGTTGAGCTGACGCGGGTTGGCCACGGCGGCCTGGATCGCGGCCTTGGTGATCTCGTGGAAGACCATCCGCTTGACCGGGACCTTGGGCTTGAGCACCTCCTGGAGGTGCCAGGCGATGGCCTCGCCCTCGCGGTCCTCATCGGTGGCGAGGTAGAGCTCGTCCGAATCCTTCAGCAGATCCTTGAGCTTCTTGACCTGGGCCTTCTTATCAGCGTTGACCACATAGATCGGCTCGAAGTCGTGTTCTACGTCCACACCGAGCCGGCGGACCTCACCGGTGTACTTCTCGGGCACCTCCGCGGCGCCGTTGGGGAGGTCGCGGATGTGCCCGACGCTCGCCTCGACAACGTATCCGGGGCCGAGATAGCCCTTGATCGTCTTCGCCTTGGCAGGCGACTCGACGATGACGAGTCGGCGGCCGCCCTTCGCGGTCTCGCTGGTCGGGGACAACTTCGCTCTTCTCTCCGGTCGACGCTGGGTGGCCTCCCCAGGCCTTGCTCTCCCGGGGTCGGGTACTGGTGACGCTGCGGAGTGTGACGGTACATCCCGCCCCCGTGTCAAACGGGAAAAGCCCGCAACGGCCACTCGAACGGTAACCCGACTACCGCCATTCCTGCCGCCCGGAGTGCCCACCGGCCTTTTCGAGCGTTTCCGGAGGAGTGCCTCCCACTTACCGGAGTCCCAGCTTGGGCCCGGTTCCAACAGCGGTTCTCACAGGCGGGTGAAGCACCACGCGGCGAGGGCGAGCGCGATCACCGCGGCGAAACTCGCGAGGGTCGCCGATGCGACGGGGTTCACACCGTGGGCGACCGGTTCCCGGTGCCGTACCCGTCCCGCAGTCCACGCCAGGAGCCCGGCTCCGAACAGGGCGAACACCAGTCCCGCGAAGATCGCCGGTCCGCTCTCCATGGCGCCCCTGCCCCTTTTCTCCGCTCCGCGCGTGCATCGGCCCCGCGAGGCTGACACGCGCGGGCAGCGGTCAGGCGAACCCGAGGTGAACGCGTGGCCGACGCGGCTGTGGCCTCGCCACGGCCGCCAGAGTCCCAGCGAAGGATGTCGGCCGAATTCACGCCCTTGAGCGCCCCGCGGGCGCACCGGACTTACGCCGGATCCAGGAACCCCTGTTCCACCAGCAGCCGGATCTGTGCGGGCGTGCGGTCGCGCAGCAGGACCGGGTCCTCGCCGACCAGTTGGGCGATGGCGTCCAGGATGCGGCCCGCGCTGAGCGAGCCGTCGCACACGCCCGCGAACCCGGCGCCGACGGTGTCCACCTTGGTGGCCCGGCGCATCCCGCGGTTCTGGCGCAGCACGACGTGCTCGGGGTCCTCGGCACCGGGCAGCCCGACCTGCTCCTGGACGATCTCGGCGGTGAGCCGGAAGTGCCCCTCCAGCAGGGCCGCGTCATCGTGCGCCCGCAGATAGTCGAGGCGCCCGAAGTGCGCCCGCACCGTGTCGCCGAGCGGCTGCTCGACGGGGTGCGGCCACTCCTCCACGGTGACGGACGGCACGGCGGCCTCCGTCCTGCGCAGCGTGATCCAGCCGAAGCCCACGGCCTTCACCTTGCGCGCCTCGAACTCGTCCAGCCAGGCGTCGTACCGCGCCTGGTACTCGGCGGGGTCACCGCGGTGGTCGCCGGCGTCCCGCAGCCACAGCTCGGCGTACTGCGTGACGTCCTGCACCTCGCGCTGGACGATCCATGCGTCGCACCCGCGCGGCACCCATGACCTCAGTCTGTCCTGCCAGTCCTCCCCCGCGACGTGCTGCCAGTTGGCGAGGAACTGCGCGAACCCGCCCTCGTTCAGCCGTTCCCCCGCACCCTGAACGAGCGAGCGGCACAGATCGTCCCCGCCCATCCCGCCGTCCCGGTAGGTCAGCCGCGCGCCTGGCGAAATCACGAAGGGCGGGTTGGAGACGATCAGGTCGTAGGTCTCCTCGTCCCGGACCGGCTCGAACAGCGAGCCCTCGCGCAGATCCGCGGCCGGCGCGCCGGAGAGCGCGAGCGTCAGCGCGGTGATGTGCAGCGCACGCGGGTTGAGGTCGGTCGCCGTCACGCGCGTGGCGTGCTGGGCGGCGTGCAGGGCCTGGATCCCGGAGCCGGTGCCGAGGTCGAGGGCGGACGAGACGGGGGCCCGGACGGTGATGCCCGCGAGGGTGGTGGAGGCGCCGCCGACGCCGAGGACGACTCCCTCGTCCTTGCTGCCGATACCTGCTGCGCCGCCGACGGCGCAGCCCAGGTCCGACACGATGAACCAGTCCTCGCCCGCGGGTCCGCCGTACGGCCGTACATCCACGGTCGCGGCGAGCTCGTCATCGCCGGCCGGTACCAGCCACCCGGCCTCCAGGCACGCGCCGACGGGCAGAACGCCCGCCACGCGCGCGTGCGGCACGGGCTGCTGCAGAAGGAAGAGCCGTACGAGTGTCTCCAGCGGCGTGTCCCCGCGGGTGGCCCGGAGCGCGGGTACGGTCTCGCTGCGGGCGAGCGCCGCGTACGCGGGCGCACCGAGCAGTTCGAGCAGCCCGTCAGCGGTGAAGGAGGCCCCGAGCAGGGCCTCCCGCAGCCGGGCGGCGACGTCGGAACGATCGGAAGCGGGCAGAGCGGGCAGCCTGGAGGTACTCACGCCCCCATTGTGACCCGCGCTACCCGCTCACCGCGGCCGCTCAGCGTCAGCTCGCCGCCGTGGCGGCGCCGGACGCCGACTTGCAGCTGGACTGCTTCGCCATCGCCTGGCCGACCTCGCCCTCCTCAAGCTCCTTGAGGGCGTTGCTGCCGCTGGTGCTCAGCTTGTCCAGTTCGCCGGCGATGTCCTTGAGGCCGTCCGCGAACTTCGCCTGGTCCTTGGTGTCGAGTTCGTCGACCTGCTTCTTCAGGGAGGCGTACGACGCGGAGATGCTGTTGAGCTCCTTGACCGCGTCCTGCTGCTTCTTCTCGCTGTTCTTGGCGTCGCCGGCGTCCGGCGCTCCGGCCTTGTCCACAGCGGCGCCGATCGCCTTGTAGGCGTCGGACATGTCCTGGAAGGCCTTGGCGTCGGTCTTCTGGACGTCCTCCGGCGAGCTGTTGTCCGAGGTCTCCTTCTGGATGGCGATATTGGCGGCCTCGATCTTCTTGGCCTGCGGCTGCACGGCATCGCAGACCTGCTTGGCCCAGGCGTCCAGCTTCTCGCTGCCTTCATCGCTGCTGCACCCCGACAGCGCCATTACCAGTACCGCACCGCCGGACAGCGCGGCCGTGAGCTTCTTGTTCACCGGATTGGTCCCTTCCATGGCTCCTCGGCCCCGGAACATACACGGCAGACGGGCGAGATCCCTACGCCGACTATCCGTTAAGTTCATCATTGGGCTATTTGCGCCATGTGAGAGAAGGCTCACGAAGAGGGCGTGAACACACAGAGCGGGCGGGGGACGCGTCCGTACAGCGCCCCTCGCCCGCCCTGATGAGCCGGGTCTCGCGACTAGGCCCCCGAAACCACCGCCGGATCGGCCGAGTTGGCCGTCCGCTCGGCGTTGCCCTCGTCTCCCATGGCGATTCCGCGCCGCTTGGAGATGTACACGGCACCAGCGATGACCAGGAACGACAGCACCGCGATCAGCACCCGCGCGCCGACGTTCTTGTCGTCGCCGTACGAGAAATCGATCACCGCGGGCGCGATCAGCAGTGCCACCAGGTTCATCACCTTCAGCAGCGGGTTGATCGCGGGACCGGCGGTGTCCTTGAAGGGGTCACCTACGGTGTCGCCGATCACCGTGGCGGCGTGGGCCTCACTGCCCTTGCCGCCGTGGTGACCGTCCTCGACGAGTTTCTTGGCGTTGTCCCAGGCCCCGCCGGAGTTGGCGAGGAACACCGCCATCAGCGTGCCCGCGCCGATCGCACCGGCCAGGAACGAGCCGAGGGCGCCGACACCGAGCGTGAACCCGATGAAGATCGGTGCCATCACGGCCAGGAGACCCGGTGTCGCGAGTTCCCGGAGCGCGTCCTTCGTGCAGATGTCGACGACCTTGCCGTACTCCGGAGTCTCGGTGTAGTCCATGATCCCGGGCTTCTCGCGGAACTGCCGTCGCACCTCGTAGACCACCGAACCGGCCGAGCGCGACACGGCGTTGACGGCGAGTCCGGAGAAGAGGAAGACGACCGCCGCGCCGGCGATGAGGCCGACGAGGTTGTTGGGCTGCGAGATGTCCATCATCAGGCTCAGTGGCGCGTCGTCGCCGGACAGCTTCTCGCCCACGTCCCGCGCGCCGGTGGTGATGGCGTCACGGTACGAGCCGAACAGCGCCGAGGCCGCGAGAACCGCGGTGGCGATGGCGATGCCCTTGGTGATGGCCTTGGTGGTGTTGCCGACCGCGTCCAGGTTGGTGAGCACCTGGGCGCCCGCGCCCTCGACGTCGCCGGACATCTCGGCGATGCCCTGCGCGTTGTCGGAGACCGGCCCGAAGGTGTCCATCGCGACGATCACACCGACCGTGGTGAGCAGGCCGGTGCCGGCCAACGCCACCGCGAACAGCGCCAGCATGATCGACGTACCGCCGAGCAGGAAGGCCCCGTAGACGCCGAGGCCGATCAACAGGGCGGTGTAGACGGCCGATTCGAGGCCGACGGAGACACCGGCGAGGACGACCGTCGCGGGACCGGTCAGGGAGCTCTTGCCGATGTCCCTGACCGGCCGGCGGTTGGTCTCGGTGAAGTAGCCGGTCAGCTGCTGAATGACGGCGGCCAGCAGGATGCCGATCGCCACGGCGATGACCGCGAGGATCCGCGGGTCACCGCTCTTGCCCTGGATCGCCGCGTCGGTGACACCGTCGAGGTCGGCGTACGACGACGGCAGATAGACGAAGACCGCGATGGCCACCAGGACCAGCGAGATCACCGCGGAGATGAAGAACCCGCGGTTGATCGCCGTCATGCCACTGCGGTCGCTGCGGCGCGGGGCCACGGCGAAGATGCCGATCATGGCCGTGACCACGCCGATGGCGGGCACCAGCAGCGGGAAGGCGAGGCCCGCGTCGCCGAAGGCCGCCTTGCCGAGGATGAGCGCGGCGACCAGGGTCACCGCGTAGGACTCGAAGAGGTCGGCCGCCATACCCGCGCAGTCGCCGACGTTGTCGCCCACGTTGTCGGCGATGGTCGCGGCATTGCGCGGGTCGTCCTCCGGAATGCCTTGCTCGACCTTGCCGACCAGGTCGGCGCCGACGTCGGCGGCCTTGGTGAAGATGCCGCCGCCGACACGCATGAACATCGCGATCAGCGCGGCACCGAGACCGAAGCCTTCGAGCACCTTCGGCGCGTCGGCCGCGTACACCAGCACTACACAGGAGGCGCCCAGCAGACCGAGCCCCACCGTGAACATGCCGACGACACCGCCCGTGCGGAAAGCGATCTTCATGGCTTTGTGCGAAACGGCGGTGAGATCCTTTTCCGGCTCACCCTCCGCCGGGGTCGCTTCCCTGGCCGCGGCCGCGACGCGCACATTGCTGCGTACGGCGAGCCACATGCCGATATATCCGGTGGCCGCCGAGAACCCGGCGCCGATCAAGAAGAACAGCGATCGGCCGATGCGCTGATTCCAGTCGTCCGCGGGCAGCAGCATGAGCAGGAAGAACACCACTACGGCGAATACGCCGAGGGTGCGCATCTGCCGGGCCAGGTAGGCGTTCGCGCCTTCCTGGATGGCCGTCGCGATCTTCTTCATGCTGTCGGTGCCCTCGCCCGCCGCGAGCACCTGGCGCACCAGGATGCCGGCGACGACCAGCGCCGCCAGTGCGACGACGCCGATGACCATCACCATGGCGCGGTTGCCATCGGTCAGGACTGCGGCCGCGAAGGTTGTGGGGTGATCCAACTGATGAGGGGTAGAAAGCCCCGCCATTCGTCCTCCTTGACGCTTGGGCTGAGCTCAAGATGTGGACGGATTGTAGGTACCGGAACCTGATCAAAACAGTGCGCGGTAAACGGAATTGGTCTTCACATGCTCTTCAGCAAATGATCGACCCCTGATCACGGAACCCGAAAGTGGTAATGCCTCAAAAGCATTGACGCCGGGATGGACCCCGGCAGGAACTTGATCGAATTATCGGGCGATTGATCGTGAAGGAATTCACGAAATACCGAAGGACCCTACCTGGGTAGGGCCCTTCGGGTGATCTGTGCGCGGAGAGCCGGGTTCAGGGGAGCTCAGCGACGGCCGGGGTGGTCGGCCAGGTCATACGGATCAGCCCGCCGTGTTCCCCGGCGGTGACCTCCACGTCGTCGACGAGTCCGCTGATGACAGCGAGGCCCATCTCGTCCTCCTCGGCCTCCGCGTCCCCGCCCGCGGCGCCCGACGCCCGGTCGCCCGGGGCGGAGCGCGGCGCCTCGTCGCCGACCTCGATGGAGAACTGCTTCTCCTCCTCGATCAGCACCACCTTCACCGGTGCCGTGACGCCACCGAGCTGATGCAGTCCGACGGCACGGGTGCAGGCCTCGCCGACCGCGAGGCGCACCTCGTCCAGTACGGCCTCGTCCACTCCGGCCCTGCGCGCCACCGCTGCCGCCACCAGTCGGGCGGTCCTGACGTGCTCGGGCAGCGCGCTGAAACGGAGTTCAACGGTGGCCATGCATCCCCCTCGGAACTACGGGCGTGCTGTCCGGAGGGCCGGGCCGCCGAACGCCCGGTCCTCCTTCTTGAACTTCTTCCGTCCCGGGGCCTGGGCCTGGCCCGCCCCGGAGCCGGTGATCAGTCGGTGGCCGCCACCGCTTCCTCGACCGAGGTGTGGATCGGGAACACCTTGGTGAGGCCGGTGATTCGGAAGATCTTCAGAATGCGCTCCTGGTTGCAGACCAGGCGCAGCGAGCCCTCATGGGCACGCACCCGCTTCAGGCCGCCGACCAGCACGCCGAGCCCGGTGGAGTCGAGGAAGTCCACGCCCTCCATGTCGACGACGAGGTGGAAACTCCCGTCGTTCACCAGCTCGACCAGCTGCTCGCGCAGCTTGGGCGCGGTATATACGTCGATTTCGCCACCGACCTCGACGACCGTACGATCGCCGACGGTACGGGTCGACAGGGACAGGTCCACGGATCCTCCAGCACCTTGCTATCGAGCGGTCGTCCCACGGGACACCTCGGCTTGAAGCCCCCAGGACGGTTCGCCAGCCGCGATGGCATTCAATCACTTACCGGCAGGCGTGCACGACGCCTTGGTCCCATTGTCCGTCACGCCAGTGACACACTCGGTGCCGATGGCCAAGAATCACCGATCCGATCGATCCCCGACGGGCCCCGTTTCCCGGGTGGACCCGGGTACGGTCCTGGGCCGGCTCACCTCGGGGCCGAGCCGGGCTTCGCGCATCACTCATACGGAGCATGTGCCCCCGCGCGAGGGTCGGCATGCCGTCTGGCCTGACCGGATCCGCGCCGAGGTCCTCGCGGCCGTACAGGCGGCCGGTGTCGAACACCCCTGGGCCCACCAGGCACGCGCCGCCGAGCACGCCCTGGACGGCGACTCCGTGGTCGTCGCCACGGGCACCGCGTCGGGCAAGTCGCTCGCCTATCTGGTGCCCGTGTTCTCCGCCCTCCTGGACGGTTCCGAGGCCCCCAACGGCCGCGGCGCCACCGCGCTCTACCTCGCTCCGACCAAGGCCCTCGCGGCAGATCAGTGCCGTTCGGTGAAGGAACTTTCACAACCGCTGGGCAATTCTGTCCGGCCTGCGGTGTACGACGGTGATACTCCGTTCGAGGAACGCGAGTGGATCCGTCAGTACGCCAACTACGTCCTCACCAACCCGGACATGCTGCACCGCGGCATCCTGCCGTCCCACCCCCGCTGGTCCTCCTTCCTGAAGTCGCTGAAGTACGTCGTCATCGACGAGTGCCACACCTACCGGGGCGTCTTCGGCTCGCATGTCGCCCAGGTACTGCGGCGCCTGCGCCGACTGTGCGCCCGCTACGGCGCCTCTCCCGTCTTCCTGCTGGCCTCCGCGACGGCCGCGGAGCCGTCGGTGGCCGCCCGCCGCCTGACCGGCCTGCCGGTGGTGGAGGTGGCCGACGACGCCTCCCCCCGCGGAGAACTGGTGTTCGCCCTCTGGGAGCCCCCGCTCACCGAGCTGCAGGGCGAGAAGGGCGCCCCGGTCCGCCGTACCGCCACCGCCGAGACGGCCGACCTGCTGACCGACCTCGCCGTCCAGGGCGTGCGCTCGGTCGCCTTCGTCCGCTCCCGGCGTGGCGCCGAGCTGATCTCGGTGATCGCCCAGGAGCGGCTCGCCGAGGTCGACCGCTCGCTCGCCCGGCGCGTGGCGGCCTATCGCGGCGGATACCTCCCCGAGGAGCGCCGCGCCCTCGAACAGGCCCTGCACTCCGGCGAACTCCTCGGCCTCGCCGCGACGACCGCCCTCGAACTCGGCATCGACGTCTCCGGCCTGGACGCGGTCGTCATCGCCGGCTACCCCGGCACGCGCGCGTCCCTGTGGCAGCAGGCGGGCCGGGCGGGCCGGGCGGGCCAGGGCGCGCTGGCAGTGCTCGTCGCCCGGGACGACCCCCTGGACACCTTCCTCGTCCACCACCCCGAGGCCCTGTTCGACCAGCCCGTCGAGTCGACGGTCCTCGACCCCGACAACCCGTACGTCCTCGCCCCGCACCTGTGCGCGGCGGCGGCGGAACTGCCACTCGTCGACGAGGACTTGGCGCTCTTCGGCCCCGCCTGCGAGGAGCTGCTCCCGCAGCTGGAGGCCGCGAAACTGCTCCGCCGCCGGACCAAGGCCTGGCACTGGACCCGCCGCGAGCGGGCCGCCGACCTCACCGACATCCGCGGCGGGGGCGGACGCCCCGTCCAGGTCGTCGAGTCCGGTACGGGCCGGCTGCTCGGCACGGTCGACGCGGGCGCCGCCCACAGCACGGTGCACGAGGGCGCGGTCCATCTGCACCAGGGCCGCACCTATCTGGTGCGCTCCCTGGACCTGGAGGACTCGGTCGCCCTGGTCCAGGAGGCCAGCCCCTCGTACGCCACGGTCGCCCGCGACACGACGTCCATCGCCGTCCTGGAGACGGACACCGAGATCCCCTGGGGCGACGGCCGCCTGTGCTACGGCTCCGTCGAGGTCACCAACCAGGTCGTCTCCTTCCTCCGCCGGCGCCTGATCACCGGCGAGGTCCTGGGCGAGACAAAGCTCGACCTCCCTCCGCGTACGCTGCGCACGCGCGCGGTGTGGTGGACGGTCACCGAGGACCAGCTCGACGCGGCCCGGATCACCCCGGAGATCCTCGGCGGCGCCCTGCACGCCGCCGAGCACGCGTCGATCGGCCTGCTGCCCCTCTTCGCGACCTGCGACCGCTGGGACATCGGCGGCGTCTCGGTCCCCCTGCACCCGGACACCCTGCTCCCGACGGTCTTCGTCTACGACGGCCATCCCGGCGGCGCGGGCTTCGCTGAACGCGCCTTCCACACCGCCCGCGCCTGGCTCACCGCCACCCGCCAGGCCATCGCCTCCTGCGAGTGCGAGGCCGGCTGCCCGTCCTGCATCCAGTCCCCCAAGTGCGGCAACGGCAACGACCCGCTGCACAAGAGGGGGGCGATACGGCTCCTCACGGAACTGCTGCGGGGGGCACCGGAGAAGGCGAGCCCGGCGGAGACGGGGGCCCCGCCCGCGCCCTGACCTGCGCCGCGAACGGTCCGCTCCCCGACGCCGCGGTCACGTCCGAGACGTCCCCCACGAGCGCGCACCGCACGAGCCGGGTGCCCTGGGCCCGGGCCACCTTCTCCGCGCGTTCACAGGCCGCCGCTGCGCCCTGCGCCCAGTGGTCCGCGGCCGCGAGCGCGGCGAGATCGGCGCCGCCCGCCGCGCGATGCCGGGTGGCCACGGCCTGGCCGAGGGCGAGCACGACGCCGAACACCACGCAGAGGACGGCCACGGCGGCGACGGTCCATACGGTGGCGGAGCCGCGGTCGTCCGAGCGGCGGTCGTCCGAGTAGCGATCACCCGAGCGGCGGTCCGCCGAGCGGCGGGGGCGACGGGGGCTCATGGGCCCACCCCCGCCCCGCCGTCCGGCACCGCCACGCCGTCCGGCACCGCCACGCCGTCCGGCACCGCCTCCTCGGCCGCCGCCACGGCCTCCTCACGCACCTCGAAGGGCAGCCCCCGCAACGCCGGCGGCTTGGCCACGACCACCACCCGGACCTGGTCCCCGGTCCGGGTGACCGTGACCTTCGCGCCGGACGGGGCGGCCTCGCGGGTGACCGCGACGACCGCGTCGGCCGGGTCCTGGCGAGCCGCGGCGCGGGCGCCCGTACGGGCCGCGTCCACGCACTGGATCTGGGCCGCGATCACGAGCAGCCCCCACACCAGCGCCATCGCGAACATGACCAGCACGGGCAGCACCACGGCCGACTCCGCCGTCACGAACCCCCGGTCGGCCCCCCGCCGCTCACATCCGCGCATCGAGCGCCTTCTTCACGATGGCCTGCAGCTCCGCGCTGACCTGCCCGCTGGTGACCACCTTGTACAGCACCACGGCGAACGCCACCGCCGCGATGATTCCCATCGCGTACTCGGAGGTGACCATCCCCGCGTCCCGCCGAGCGACGAAGGCCCGCATGCGCGCCCGTACTGCCTTTACTGCCTTGTTCATTGCAACCCCCGTAAGGATCAGTTCGTTGACTGGTCAGTTCCGTTGACTGGCCGGTCCGTTTCCGGTCCGTTGACTGGCCGGTCCGTTGACTGGCCGGTCGTTGACTGGCCGGTCCGTTGACTGGCCGGTCCGTTGACTACGACTGGTCAGGGCGAAGACGCCGGTCATCCACCACCCCCTCCCAGCACCCCGTCCGCCAGCCCGATCACCACCGGCAGAACGCCGACCGCGATGAACGCGGGCAGGAAGCAGAGCCCCACCGGCGCGGTGACCATGACCGCCGCCCGCCGCGCCCGGGCCGTCGCGGCGCGTGCCCAGGTGGCGCGGGCGTCCGCGGCGAGGCGGGCGACCGGTCCGGCCGCCGGGAGCCCGGATACATCGGCCCGCTCCAGCAGCCGCGCCAGGGCCGCGGCCCCCGGCAGCGCGGCCAGCTTCAGCCAGGCCTCGCCCGGTTCGCCGCCGAGCCGTACCTCGGCCGCGCCGCGCGCCAGTCCTTCCCCCACCGGGCCGCCCAACGCCTCACCCACGGCCTGCGCCGCGATCACCGGCCCGGCACCGGCGGCGATGCAGGCCGCCAACAGATCGGCGGCGAGCGGAAGTTGCCGGGCGGCCACAGCGGCGTCGTACTCCGCACCCACGGAAGCGAGCCGCCGCCCGCGCCACCGGTCCATGGCGACCGCACAGACCAGCCCCACCCCGACCCCGGCAAGGCCACCGACCAGTACCCACCCGGCGCACCCCACCGCCACGACGGGCAGCCACCGCCGCAACGGCCCCCGCACGTCGAACCTCGGCTCACCCGGCGCCCCTTCCACGGCGGCCAGCAACTCGGCCAGCCGCCGCCGGACCCTCCGCTCACTCCGCACCGCCCCCACCCACCGCACCAGCCACGCCAGGCCCAGCACGATTCCCACGACAACCCCCAGCCTGTGGACAACTTCCGCACTCACGACGCCTCCCTCCGCCAAGCCGATCGGCCAAACTCCCGTCCCTGCTCACACCGCCTCCGCCCCTGGGCCGAAGTACTGCGTCTCCTCACACCACCCCCGCCCTCAGCCGCACCACCACCTCTCCTCACACCACCCCCGCCCTCAGCCGCACCACCACCTCTCCTCACACCACCCCCGCCCCTCGCACGATCCTCAGCGCCCACCACACCCCCAGCCCCTCCAGCAGCCCGCCGGCGAACAGACACCCCAGCCCCGCGCCGCTGTGCAGCAGCACCCGCAGCGGATCGGCGCCCATGACCGCGCCGAGGAGCAGTCCCAGAACCGGCAGTCCGGCCAGCATCAGTGCCGTCGACTTGGCGCCCGCCAACTGAGCTCGCAGATCGGCCCGTTGGTCCCGTTCGGCACGCAGGGCCGCTTCGAGCCGGTCCAGGCCGGCCGCGAGGCCCGCGCCCTGGTCCACGGCCACCCGCCAGCACGCCGCGAGCCCCAGCAGCCCCTCGGCGCCCGGTCGCCGCGCCGCTGTCGCGAGGGCGCCGGGGACATCACCGCCGAACCGCGCGGCCGCCAATACCGCCGCCTGCGCCTCACCGAGCCCGGCGGACTCCCGCGCCGCACGCAGCAGCGCCTCGCCCGGCTGTCGTCCCGCGCGCACCTCCCCGGCGAGCGCCGCGCACAGCGCGATCACCGCATCCGCTCGGCGTTCCCGAGTCCGCCCCGCCCGCCCGGCCAGCCGCACCCGGCGCAGCAACGGCACCCCGGCCGCCCCGGCGACGAGCGGCAGCACCGACGCCCCGAGCACGGCCAGAGCGATCCCGACAACGACCGCCCACCACTCGGCCCGCAACCGCCCCCGGATCCGCCGCAGTTCACCGACCGCCTGCCGCCAAGCGGGCGGCCCGGCCCCGACGACCCCACCGCCGGCGAGCAGCAACCGAGCCCGCCGGGCTCCGGCGTTCCGCCCGCCGAGCAGCCACAGAGCAGCCCCGGCACACACCACGGCCGCCCCCATCGACGGCCCTCCCACAGCCGTTTCACTCATGGCGATCCCCGCTCCCCAGCCCGAAGTCCTCATCCCGGAGCAGCCCCCGCAACCGCCCCCAGCCCCGCTCGGCCACGAACGCCCCCGCTTCCCACCGCAGCGCCGGAACCGTCCGCACCAGCCCCGACGGATCCCGCTCCAGCACATGCACCTCGGCGATCCGCCGCCGGCCGTCGCGCCCCCGCACGAGATGCAGCACCACCGCCAGCGCGGCCGCCAACTGGCTGTGCAACGCCGCCCGGTCGAGCCCCGCCGCCGTACCGAGGGCTTCCAGCCGGGCCGGCACATCGGCGGCCGCGTTGGCGTGCACAGTGCCGCAGCCGCCCTCGTGGCCGGTGTTGAGCGCGGCCAGCAGATGCACCACCTCCGGCCCGCGCACCTCGCCCACGACCAGCCGGTCCGGCCGCATCCGCAGTGCCTGGCGCACCAGGTCCTGGAGCGTCACGAGCCCCGCGCCCTCCTGGTTGGCGGGTCTGCTCTCCAGCCGTACGACGTGCGGATGGTCGGGCCGCAGCTCGGCGGAGTCCTCGGCGAGCACGATCCGCTCGCCCGGTCCGACCAGCCCGAGCAGCGCGCTGAGCAGTGTGGTCTTGCCACTGCCGGTGCCGCCGCTGATGAGGAAGGACAGCCGCGCCCCGACCAGCGCCCGCAGCACCCGGTCCCCGCCCGGCGGAACCGTGCCCGCCGCCACGAGTTCGTCGAGCGTGAACGCGCGCGGACGTACGACCCGAAGGGACAGGCAGGTGCAGCCGACGGCCACCGGCGACAGCACCGCGTGCAGCCGGGTGCCGTCGGGCAGCCGGGCGTCGGCCCAGGGCCGCGCATCGTCGAGGCGCCGTCCGGCCACCGCCGCCAGACGCTGCGCGAGCCGTCGTACGGCCGCAGCGTCGGGGAAGCGGACTCCGGTCAGCTCAAGGCCGCCGCCCCGGTCCACCCAGACCCGGTCCGGGGCCGAGACCAGCACATCGGTCACCGCGGGGTCGGCGAGCAGCGGTTCCAGCGGTCCGCTGCCGATGAGCTCGGACCGCAACTGCTCGGCGGCGCCGAGGACTTCGGCGTCCCCGAGGACCCGCCCCTGTTCGCGCAGCGCCTGCGCCACGCGCGCGGGCGTCGGCTCGGCCCCGCTCTCCGCGAGCCTGCGTCGCACGCCGTCGAGGAGGGCCGGTGTCATATCGGATCCCGCCGCGAACGTCTCCTGCCCCAGGTAGGTACTCATGCCGTCCCCGCCTCCAGCAGCATCCGCTCCCAGAACTCCCGGCAGAAGCGCGCCAGCGGTCCGCGCCCGGCCGCCGCGGGCGGCGCCTTGCTCTCGTGCGGTCGCCGAAGTCCGGACTCGTCCGGTACCTCTCCGGCCAGCGGCAGTCCGAGGAGCCGGGCCACCTCGCGGTCGTCGAGGCCGGGCGCGTACGGGCCGCGTACCGCCACCCTCAGGTCCCCGAGCACCATCCCGACCGCGGAGGCCACCCGCCCGGCGGCCGCGACGGCGCGCAGTTCGGCGGGGACCACGAGGATGCCGAGGTCGAGCTGGGCGAGCACCTCGGCGACGCCGTCGTCGATCCGGCGCGGCAGGTCGACGACGACCGTGCCACCCCGGCGCCGGGCGGCGGCCAGCACCGCCCGGACGGCCTGCGGCGGTACGGCGACGCAGTCCCCGCGGTCCCAGCTGAGCACCCGCAGCGAGTGCAGCCGGGGCAGTGACTCCTCCAGGGCACCGCCGCCGACCCGCCCGCGTGAGGCGGCGAAAGCCGGCCAGCGCAGCCCCTCGGCCGTTTCGCCGCCGAGGAGGACGTCGAGTCCGCCCCCCAGTGGATCGGCGTCGACGAGCAGGGTGCGCAGTCCCTCCCGCGCGGAGGTGACGGCGAGGGCGCACGCGAGCGTGGACGCCCCCGCGCCGCCCCGGCCGCCGATGACGCCCACGGTGAGGGCGGGGCGGCCCACGCCCTCGGCCACGTCGGCGATGCGGTCGACCAGCCACTGCTCGCCGTCGGGGAGCATCAGGACATGGTCGGCGCCGATCTCGACGGCCCTGCGCCAGACCCCGGAGTCGTCCTGGTCCCGGCCGACCAGCACCACTCCGCGTCTGCGGGCGGCGCCGCGCACCCGGCGGGCGGCGTCGTCGCCGACCAGGACCAGCGGTGCGGCCTCCCAGTTGCCATGCGGCTCCGGGATGCCGTGATGGACCTCGGGCGTGGCGCCCGCCGCCGCGCACAGGCGCAGCAGGTCGTCCAGCAGGCCGGCGTCCTCGGTGACGATCAGCGGTGCGCCCGGCCGGCCCGAGGCTTCGGGCGGCGGTTCCTGTGTGGCGGCTGCGGCCATGTCTCCCCCATCGCTGCATCTCTCGCGCAGCCCCTGCGGCCCCGCGATTCCCAAAGGTGTGAAGAACCGGCGACCGGTCTCCATATGAGCGGCCGATACGAACCGGCCAAACGCGCCCGACTTACCGGAGCCGGCCAGGAAGTCGGCGCCGGCGGGACGCGTTGGAATCACGGTGCAGCGATGCCGGAAATCGTGTGGATCTTGGTCGATAACTGTGGACAACTCGACGGTTGTGAATAGCGCTGTCACCCATACCGGTGACCCCTGTACTGGTCCCCGTACGAGTTCCGCAGAGCAGCGCGGCAGCTACACACGGTGACGAATCATGGGCATGCCGAAGAGACGGCCTCAGCCGCTTCGAAAGGGCCTCACGGCCGCTGGAGAGGAGGGAAAACCCGTCCGGACATGCGACGACCCCCGCCGGGGGGGAGAGCGGGGGTCGTCTCCACGGCCGACTCGGGGGGGGAGGAGCCGGACCGGGTTAGCACGGTCGCGAACGATCCGTGACTTCCATGGTGTACCCGAGAGCCCTCTCAGGCAAACCCACGCGCCCACCTTACGCCGAATGGGCTGCGCCTATGCTCAGGGTCGTGGAAAACCACTCCTTGCCCCGCACAGCGGCCTTCTTTGACCTGGACAAGACGGTCATTGCGAAGTCGAGCACGCTCACCTTCAGCAAGTCGTTCTACCAAGGCGGACTGATCAACCGCCGGGCCGTCTTGCGGACCGCGTATACCCAGTTCGTCTTCCTCGCGGGCGGCGCCGACCACGACCAGATGGAGCGCATGCGCGAGTACCTCTCCGCGCTGTGCCGTGGCTGGAACGTCCAGCAGGTCAAGGAGATCGTCGCCGAGACCCTGCACGACCTGATCGACCCGATCATCTACGACGAGGCCGCCTCCCTCATCGAGGAGCACCACACCGCCGGCCGCGATGTCGTGATCGTGTCCACATCGGGCGCGGAGGTGGTGGAGCCCATCGGCGAACTGCTCGGCGCCGACCGCGTGGTGGCCACCCGAATGGTCGTAGGAGACGACGGCTGCTTCACCGGAGAGGTGGAGTACTACGCGTACGGCCCGACGAAGGCCGAGGCCGTCAAGGAGCTCGCCGCGTCCGAGGGGTACGACCTCTCCCGCTGCTACGCCTACAGCGACTCGGCGACCGACGTACCGATGCTCCAGGCCGTCGGCCATCCGCACGCCGTGAACCCGGACCGCGCGCTGCGCCGCGAGGCACTCGCGCGCGGGTGGCCGATTCTCGACTTCCACCGCCCGGTGCGGCTCAAGCAGAGGCTGCCCACGCTCTCCGTCCCGGCCCGTCCGGCGCTCATCGCGGCGGCCGCCATAGGGGCCGCGGCAGCCACCGCGGGCCTCGTCTGGTACGCCAGCCGGCGCCGCACCGCGATCGCCTGACCTGCGCCGACACCGCTCCCTGGGGCGGTTCGGTCTTTCGTCGCCCGTTTAGCTCCCGTTTGAACCCAAAAGTAAAGAACCGCAGCCAGGGCTTCCGCTTGCTCCGAAGCTGGAGTAGAAAGGAGTCAACGGCCCGCGAGACCAAGGACATCCGAGAGGATCACCTTCAAAACGCAACTGGCCCCACGGACCGAGCATGAACACCGGGCACCCACGCGACGTCGACCCGTCGATTACGGGCCAGCCGCACCAGGATCGGGCAAAGTCCCCGACCTGATGGGCAACATATCGAGGACGCTTGGTAACCCGGTGAACATGCCAGCGGCGGTACGAAATCTCGTACCGCCGCAACCCTTTTGGGCAGGTTTCTACGCCGCTCCGCGCTGCAGCGCCTCACATACCGCCGTGGATTCGCGCGCGCCCAGCTCGACCGCCTTGCCGCAGTGGGCGATCCAGGCGGCCATGCCTTCAGGGGTGCCGGAGACGTACCCGTCCAGCGCCGCGAGATAGGCCGCGCGGCCGAGTTCGCCGTAGCCGACCTCCGACGGGCAGACCGACTTCGGGTCGAGGCCGCTGCCCACCAGCACGATGCGCTCGGCCGCGCGCGCGACCAGGCCGTTGTGGGAGGTGAACGGGCGCAGCGCGAGCAGCTCGCCGTGCACGACGGCGGCGGTCACCAGCGCCGGGGCCGACCCGCCCGCGATGATCAGCTCGGACAGGCCTTCCAGCCGGCCGTGGACCTCGTCGGCGCTCGGCAGCGGCAGCTCGACGGTCGGCTCGTCGACCGGCTCGCCGGCCTGGCGCGGACGCCCGACCTCCGGACCGTTCGTCGCCGCCGCGACCAGGTGCAGCCGGGCCAGCACCCGCAGCGGCGACTGCCGCCAGATGGACAGCAGTTGGCCCGCCTCCGCGGTCAGCCGCAGGGCGGCACCCATGATGCGTGCCTCGTCGTCGCCGCTGAAGTCGGTGCGTCGGCGCACCTCTTCCAGGGCCCAGTCGGCTCCGGACAGCGCCGCCGAACCACGGGCGCCGCGCAGCGCCGCCTCGGAGGTGATCTCGTTGCTGCGGCGGCGCATGACCCGGTGTCCGTAGACCCGGTCCACGGCCTTGCGCACGGACTCCACGGACTCGGCCACTCCGGGCAGGGCACCCAGGGCCGCGAGCGGATCGGCGGTCGCGCCTGTCGTACTCATGAGTACGACATTACGCATCCCTGGCGCCGACCCCACGATCGAGTGGCCTTCTTCACGTTCATCGACCCCGCGCGGGTACCGCGCCTCTACGCTTGATGAACATGAAAATTGCTTTCGCCGGGAAGGGTGGCAGCGGCAAGACGACCCTGTCCTCCCTGTTCATCCGGCATCTCGCGGCGGCCGGGGCGCCGGTGGTCGCGATCGACCCGACATCAACCAGCATCTGGGGGCCGCTCTCGGCCTCGACGAGTCCGAGGCCGCCGCCCTGCCCGCGATGGGCGACCGGCTCCCGCTGATCAAGGACTATCTGCGCGGCTCGAACCCGCGGATCACCTCCGCCGAGACGATGATCAAGACGACTCCGCCCGGCGAGGGCTCCCGGCTGCTGGGGGTGCGCGAGACCAATCCGGTCTACGACGCCTGCGCCCGGCCGGTGGAACTCGACGGCGGCGCCGTCCGTTTGATGGTCACCGGCCCCTTCACCGACGCCGACCTGGGGGTCGCCTGCTACCACTCCAAGACGGGAGCGGTGGAGCTGTGCCTGAACCACCTGGTGGACGGGCCCGACGAGTACGTCGTGGTCGACATGACCGCCGGCTCGGACTCCTTCGCCTCCGGCATGTTCACCCGCTTCGACATGACGTTCCTCGTCGCCGAGCCGACCCGGAAGGGGGTCTCCGTCTATCGCCAGTACAAGGAGTACGCCCGCGGCTTCGGCGTCGAGCTGAAGGTCGTCGGCAACAAGATGCACGGCGAGGAGGACCTCGACTTCCTGCGCGCGGAAGCCGGGGACGACCTGCTCGTCACGGTCGGGCACTCGGACTGGGTGCGCTCCATGGAGAAGGGCCGCCCGCCCCGGTTCGAGCTCCTGGAGGACGCCTCCCGCCGCGCCCTGCACCGGCTGCGGGAGGCCGTGGACGCCACGTACGAAGGCCGGGACTGGGAGCGCTGCACGCGTCAGATGGTGCACTTCCATCTGAAGAACGCGCAGTCCTGGGGGAACGAACGGACCGGGGCCGACCTGGCCGCGCAGGTCGACCCCTCGTTCGTGCTCGGCGAGAGCGTCACCGCTCCCGCCTGAGCCGGCGCTACTGCCTGGCCGCCGGCGCCCCCGGCACTCCCTTGGGGGCGGGGGCGGGGCGGCCCGACAGGAAGGACGCCCAGCCCTGCTTCGGGGCCTCGCCGACGTTCAGCGTGGTGAGCTTGGCCAGCACCTTCGGGTCCTGGGCGTCCAGCCAGTCGGCGAGCTGCCGGAAGGAGACACAGCGCACCTCGGCCCTGGTGCACACACTCTCGATGACCTCCTCGACGGCCCGCATATAGGTGCCGCCGTTCCAGGACTCGAAGTGGTTGCCGATGATCAGGGGCGCGCGGTTGCCGTCGTAGGCCCGCTGGAAGCCCTGGAGCAGGCCGTCGCGCATCTGGTCGCCCCACAGGTTGTACTTGTCGGGGTCACCCTGGCTGGTGGTGCCGGACTGGTTGACCATGAAGTTGTAGTCCATGGTCAGCTGCTCGAAGGTGTGCCCGGGGAACGGCACCAGCTGCATCGACAGGTCCCACAGGCCTTCCTTCTTCTTCGGCCAGACCTGGTTGTTGACCCCGCTGGTGTCGTAGCGGAGCCCGAGCTCACGGGCGGCCTGCATGAAGTTCGTCTGGCCCTCCAGACAAGGTGTGCGGGCGCCGATGAGCTCCTTGTCGTAGTCGAAGGGCAGCGGTGAGGCGTTCTTCAGGCCCGTGTTGGTCTTCCAGGACTTCACGAAGTGCTTCGCCTGGGCGATCTCCTCCTTCCATTCCTGGACGGACCACTCACCGACGCCGCCGCCCTTGCCGCAGAAGTGGCCGTTGAAATGGGTGCCGATCTCATTGCCCTCCAGCCACGCGCCGCGCAGCTGCTTCACGGTGTCGGCGATGCCCTGCTCGTCGTTGAAGCCGATGTCGGAACGGCCCGGCGAGTGCTGCGGCGGCCGGTACAGATCGCGCTTGGGCTCGGGAAGCATGTACACGCCGCTGAGGAAGTACGTCATCGTCGCGTTGTTGGCCTTGGCGACCTCGCGGAAGTGCGAGAACAGCTTCTGCCCGTCCTCGCCCGCCCCGTCCCAGGAGAACACCACGAACTGTGGCGGTTTCTGACCGGGCTTCAGCCGTTCGGGCCTGGGCAGATGGGGCTGGGCTCCGGTGTACGAAGTCGAGCCGTCGCCGATCAGCCGGACCGCGCTCTTGGGCGGCACCTGGGCCGGCTTCGCCTTCTGGGGGCCGGGGGCCCCTGCCTTGGCACCGTCGCTGCCGATCGTGCAGCCCGCGAGTGATGCGGCACAGACCGCGGCGACCACGGCGCCCGCGGCGATCCTCTGGGTGGCGGCCATGTTCCGCCCACCTACTTCCTTCTCTCAGGCCAATGCTGATTGGGGCGTTTTCTGGTGATCTGCCGGAAAAGCGCCGACAGCGCCGCCAAGGTCGCACGCGACCGAGAAGGAATTAGTACGACAAGCCGACTAAAGCGCCACTTCACTCACCTGGGTGAGCTATTCACCCATTTGCCCAGAAATACTATGCTCGCCCTTTACTCTGCATTACGATCCGTTTACCGAGCGTTGATTCATCCCGCCGCTGTATGCCGTGACCCACGGCCGCGACCCGACCCCCCGCCATCCGGACGGGGGACCACCAGATCCGCGACCGCGCTGCCCCGGAGGAGACGGGAACCCATGTCAGCCTGCGTCCCCACCCGCGCCACCAACCCCACTCGGAACGAGCCCAGCCACCAGTCCCCCACTCCGCCACCCACTCGTCCCCGCCGTTTCCGGCTCGCCGGTGCCGATGTGTCCGCGTCGATCGCGGTCTTCCTGATCGCCCTGCCGCTGTCCCTCGGCATCGCGCTCGCCACCGGCGCGCCCCTCCAGGCCGGGCTCGTCGCCGCCGCCGTGGGCGGGCTTGTCGCCGGTCGGCTCGGCGGCTCCCCGCTGCAGGTCAGCGGCCCCGCCGCCGGTCTCACCGTGGTCACCGCCGACCTCATCCAGCGCTACGGCTGGCGTACGACCTGCGCCATCACCGTCCTCGCCGGGCTCACCCAACTCGGCCTCGGCTGCCTGCGCGTGGCGCGCACCGCGCTCGCGGTGAGCCCCGCCATCGTGCACGGCATGCTCGCCGGCATCGGCGTCACCATCGCCGTGGCCCAGCTGCACATCGTCCTCGGCGGCACCCCGCAGAGTTCGGTCCCCGACAATCTGCGTGCCCTGCCCGCCCAGTTGGCCGACCTGCACCCGGCCGCCCTCTCGGTGAGCGCGCTCACCCTGGCCCTGCTGCTGCTCTGGCCGCGCATCCCGGGCCGGGCCGGACGGCTGCTGCGCAAGGTTCCTGCCGCCCTCATCGCTGTAGCCGGGGCCACCGCGGCCGCCTCGCTCACCGGGCTCCGTCTGCCCAAGGTCGATCTGCCGTCGTGGAGCAGCCATGCCCTCGCCGGACTCCCCGAGGGACCGGTGCTCGGCATCGTGGCGGCCGTGCTGACCACCACCCTGGTGTGCAGCGTGCAGTCGCTGCTCGGCGCGGTCGCCGCCGACAAGCTGGTGGCCGGGCGGCCCGGCCTGCCCGCCCACGTCGGCCGCTCCGACCTGCACCGGGAGCTGCTCGGACAGGGCGCCGCCAACATCGTCTCCGGCGGCCTCGGCGGACTGCCCGTGGCAGGGGTGGCGGTGAGGACGTCGGCGAATGTGCACTCGGGTGCCGTGAGCCGGAACTCCACGATGCTGCACGGCGTTCTCGTAGTAGTCGCCGCGCTGCTGATGGTCCCGATCCTGGAGCTCATCCCGCTCGCCTCGCTCGCCGCCCTGGTGATGGCCGTCGGCATCCAGATGGTGTCCCTGCACCACATCCGCACGGTGACCCGCCACCGAGAAGCGCTGGTCTACGCCGTCACCACCGCCGGCGTGGTCTTCCTCGGCGTCCTGGAGGGCGTGACGCTGGGGATCGCCGTGGCCGTCGCCGTCTCCCTGCACCGCCTCGCCCGCACCCACATCACCCATGACGAGAAGGAAGGAGTCCATCACGTACACGTCCGAGGCCAGTTGACCTTCCTCGCGGTCCCGCGGCTCAGCCGCGCCCTGCATCTCGTACCCCAAGGCACCCCAGCCGTCGTGGAGTTGGACGGGTCCTTCATGGATCACGCGGCGTACGAGACGCTCCAGGACTGGCAGAACGCGCACACCGCGCGAGGCGGCTCCGTCGAGCTGACCGGCAGACGCGCGGGGCTCCGGATCGCCGAGCCCGGGGTTCCCACCACCGTGCACAACGAACCCGGGTCCGCCGAGCCGGCCGCTCCCACCGGTTGCCGTTGCAGCCCCTGGACGCCCTGGCGCAACCACCAGTGCGAGCAGCCGCACCTCCCGCCCACCCCCGGCGCGCGACCGGACGGCCCCGGCGGAGAGGTCGGAGCCGGTGCGCCCAGGCACGCTCACGGTCCCCGTGGGCATGAACTGGCGCGTGGCATCAGCGCGTTCCAGCGCAACACCGCACCGCTGGTGCGGGGGGAGCTGGCCCGGCTGGCACGGGAGGGGCAGCGGCCCTCGCAGCTCTTCCTGACCTGTGCCGATTCGCGTCTGGTCACCTCGATGATCACCTCCAGTGGTCCCGGTGACCTGTTCGTGGTGCGCAATGTGGGCAACCTCGTTCCACCCCTGGCCGGCGCGGAGAGGTCCTCCCAGCCCGGCGAGGAGAACGGGGACGACTCGGTGGCGGCCGCGATCGAGTACGCGCTGGACGTACTGAAGGTGCGGTCCATCACGGTGTGCGGGCACTCCGGCTGCGGGGCCATGCAGGCACTGCTCACCTGCGAACCGGGCGGCGCGCGGACCCCGCTCAAGCGGTGGCTGCGGCATGGGCTGCCCAGCCTGGAGCACATGGCCGACGACAGCCGGCCGTCGCCACGGCTGGCGGGGCGGGCGCCGGCCGACGCGGTCGAGCAGCTCTGTCTGACCAACGTGGTCCAGCAGTTGGAGCATCTGCGGGCCCATGAGTCGGTGTCCCGGGCCCTGCGGAAGGGGGAGGTGGAGCTGCACGGCATGTACTTCCACGTGGGTGAGGCGCAGGCGTACCTGCTCACCGAGGCGGAGGGGGACCAGGTGTTCGATCGCGTACGGGCGGCGGATCTGTCGGCCTGACGCCGGGCCCGGAGTGTGAAAGGCGTTACAGAGCCTGAACTCTGCCTGGTCAGCGTCCGTGGATACGGATGAGCCGACTGCCGCACAATCGCCGTGGACACAGCCGCCCACAGGTCTAAACCAATTTCCCGTCGGCCCTTGTCATCGGGCCCTCGGGTCTGATGAGCTGTGGCCTGGGACACAACGGACACCCTGGGAAAGGGAGATGTCGTGAGCAACGAAAGCCTGGCCAACCTCTTGAAAGAGGAGCGACGCTTCGCGCCGCCCGCTGACCTGGCCGCGAACGCCAACGTCACGGCGGAGGCGTACGAACAGGCCAAGGCTGACCGGCTCGGCTTCTGGGCCGAGCAGGCGCGTCGGCTGACCTGGGCCAAGGAGCCGACGGAGACGCTGGACTGGTCGAACCCGCCGTTCGCGAAGTGGTTCAAGGACGGCGAGCTCAATGTCGCGTACAACTGCGTGGACCGGCATGTGGAGGCCGGGCTCGGGGACCGGGTCGCCATCCACTTCGAGGGGGAGCCCGGCGACAGCCGCGCGATCACCTACGCCGAGCTCAAGGACGAGGTCTCCAAGGCCGCGAACGCGCTGCTGGAGCTGGGTGTGCAGAAGGGCGACCGGGTCGCCGTCTACATGCCGATGATCCCCGAGACGGCCGTGGCGATGCTCGCCTGCGCCCGGATCGGCGCCGCGCACTCGGTGGTCTTCGGCGGCTTCTCGGCCGACGCGCTCGCGACCCGTATCCAGGACGCCGACGCCAAGGTCGTGATCACCTCCGACGGCGGTTACCGGCGGGGCAAGCCGACCGCGCTGAAGCCGGCCGTGGACGAGGCGGTCTCCAAGGTCGACAACGTCGAGCATGTGCTCGTGGTCCAGCGCACCGGCCAGGAGGTCGCCTGGGACGACGGCCGGGACGTGTGGTGGCACGAGATCGTCGAACGGCAGAGCGCGGAGCACACACCGGAGGCCTTCGAGGCCGAGCATCCGCTGTTCATCCTCTACACGTCGGGGACCACGGGTAAGCCGAAGGGCATCCTGCACACCTCCGGCGGCTACCTCACCCAGGCGTCCTACACCCACCACGCCGTCTTCGACCTCAAGCCGGAGACCGATGTGTACTGGTGCACCGCCGACGTCGGCTGGGTCACCGGGCACTCGTACATCGTCTACGGGCCGCTCGCCAACGGCGCCACCCAGGTCATGTACGAGGGCACTCCGGACACCCCGCACCAGGGCCGGTTCTGGGAGATCGTGCAGAAGTACGGGGTGACGATCCTGTACACGGCGCCCACCGCGATCCGTACGTTCATGAAGTGGGGCGACGACATCCCCGCGAAGTTCGACCTCAGCAGCCTGCGGGTGCTCGGCTCGGTGGGCGAGCCGATCAACCCCGAGGCGTGGATCTGGTACCGCAAGCACATCGGCGGCGACCGGACCCCGATCGTGGACACCTGGTGGCAGACCGAGACCGGCGCGATGATGATCTCGCCGCTCCCCGGCGTCACCGAGACCAAGCCCGGCTCGGCGCAGACGCCGCTGCCCGGTATCTCCGCGACGGTCGTCGACGACGAGGCGAACGAGGTGCCGAACGGCGGTGGCGGCTACCTGGTGCTGACCGAGCCGTGGCCGTCGATGCTGCGCACCATCTGGGGTGACGACCAGCGGTTCCTCGACACGTACTGGTCGCGTTTCGAGGGCACGTACTTCGCCGGTGACGGCGCGAAGAAGGACGACGACGGCGACATCTGGCTGCTGGGCCGGGTGGACGACGTGATGCTGGTGTCCGGCCACAACATCTCCACCACCGAGGTGGAGTCTGCGCTCGTGTCGCACCCGTCGGTCGCCGAGGCGGCCGTGGTCGGCGCGGCGGACGAGACGACCGGGCAGGCCATCGTCGCCTTCGTGATCCTTCGCGGTACGGCGGCGGAGACCGAGGGCCTGGTGGCGGAGCTGCGCAACCACGTCGGCGCCACGCTCGGGCCTATCGCCAAGCCGAAGCGGATCCTTCCGGTGGCCGAACTGCCCAAGACCCGCTCCGGCAAGATCATGCGCCGCCTGCTGCGGGACATCGCGGAGAACCGTGAGCTGGGAGATGTCACGACGCTGACCGACTCCACGGTCATGGACCTGATCCAGGCCAAGCTCCCGGCGGCGCCGAGCGAGGACTGAGGGTCTCTCTCATGAAGTGACCCCTGTGCAAGGAGCGCCCGGCGCCGGGCGCTCCTTTCGCGTACGCGGGGCGATCCCCCGTGGCCCCCGCGCGCTATGTTAGGTACGCTAAACAAAAAGCAGGACCCCTCAAGGTGCGCCGGGAAGTCTGGTCGGCAAGAGTTTGTGCTGCCCGAACTCCGGAGGTTCCCGTGTCCGCGCCCCGCACCCCCCGCAAGGTCTTCGGCCGGCTGTCCCTGCCCGAGCGGACCTTCGTCGCGGATGCCCTGCGCACCGAGACCGTCGGTGGTGTCCTGCTGCTCGCGGCCGCCGTCGCCGCGCTGATCTGGGCGAACGTCCCCTCGCTGCAGGACAGCTACGAGAGCGTCAGCGACTTCCACATCGGGCCCAAGGCCCTCGGCCTCGATCTGTCGATCCAGCACTGGGCCGCCGAAGGCCTCCTCGCGATCTTCTTCTTCGTCGCCGGAATCGAGCTCAAGCGCGAGCTGGTCGCCGGTGATCTCCGGGACCCCAAGGCCGCCGTACTGCCGGTGGTGGCCGCGCTGTGCGGGATGGCAGCACCGGCGCTCGTCTACGTCCTCACCAATATTTCCGGCGGCGGATCCATGGACGGGTGGGCCGTGCCCACCGCCACCGACATCGCCTTCGCGCTCGCCGTGCTCGCCGTCATCGGCACCTCCCTGCCGAGCGCGCTGCGCGCCTTCCTGCTCACCCTCGCCGTCGTCGACGACCTCTTCGCGATCCTGATCATCGCGGTCTTCTTCACCGACGACCTGAACTTCGCCGCGCTCGGCGGTGCCGTCCTCGGCCTCACCGTCTTCTGGCTGCTGCTGCACAAGGGCGTACGCGGCTGGTACGTCTACGTCCCGCTCGCGCTCGTCAACTGGGCCCTGATGTACAACAGCGGCGTCCACGCCACCATCGCCGGTGTCGCCATGGGCCTGATGCTGCGCTGCACCCGGCGCGAGGGGGAGCAGCACTCCCCCGGCGAGCACATCGAGCACCTGGTCCGGCCGCTGTCGGCGGGACTGGCCGTGCCGCTGTTCGCGCTGTTCAGCGCCGGTGTCACCCTCTCCGGCGGAGCGCTCGGCGAGGTGTTCACCCAGCCCGAGACGCTGGGCGTCGTCCTCGGACTCGTCGTCGGCAAGGCGCTCGGCATCTTCGGCGGTACGTGGCTCACGGCCCGCTTCACCAGGGCCTCGCTCAGCGACGACCTGGCCTGGGCCGACGTGTTCGCCGTGGCGACGCTGGCCGGTATCGGCTTCACCGTGTCGCTGCTCATCGGCGAGCTCGCCTTCGAGGGCGATGCCGCCCTGACGGACGAGGTCAAGGCGGCCGTCCTGATGGCCTCCCTCATCGCGGCGGCCCTGGCGTCGGTGCTGCTGAAGATACGGAACGGCCAGTACCGCCGGATGATCGAGGCCGAGGAGCGCGACGACGACCTCTCCGGCATCCCGGACATCTACGAGGAGGACGACCCGGCGTACCACCTGCGGATGGCGGCCATCTACGACCGCAAGGCCGCCGAGCACCGCCGGCTCGCCGAAGAGAAGGCCGCCGAACTCGCGCGGCTTGCCGAAGTGACGGGCGGGGCAGGCGAGGAGAACGACCGTCGGGCATGATCTGACGGGACGGTACAAAAGTCGAGACCTCACCCACATGGTCAGAAGAGGTCGGAAGAGGGAGAACGCGATGAGCGCACCCGACGGCAGCCCGGTCGGCGCCGAACGCAGCATCGGCCAGCTGTTCGCCTCCGCGACGACCGAGATGTCGGCGCTGGTGCACGACGAGATCGCGCTGGCCAAGGCGCAGCTCAAGCAGGACGTGAAGCGCGGCGCGACCAGTGGCGGCGCGTTCATGGTCGCGGGCGCGGTGCTGGTGTTCTCCCTGCCGATGCTCAACTTCGCCCTGGCGTACGGGATTCGGACCTGGAGCGACTGGAACCTCGCCATCTGCTTCCTGCTGTCCTTCGCGGCGAACGTCCTCATCGCGCTCGTCCTCGCGCTGATCGGCTGGGTCTACGCGAAGAAGGCCACGAAGAGCAAGGGCCCGCAGAAGGTCGCCGCGTCGATGAAGGAGAGCGCGGGCGTCCTGCAGAAGGCCAAGCCGCACCCGCGTCCGGTGCCGGCCCTGGAGGACCGGTCGCCCGCCGCCATCGAGGCTGTGGCACGCTCGACGTCATGACGGACCCGGCCCCCACCCCTGCGGCGCAACACGCCTCGGTCGTACGCCTCGATGGTCCCTGGACCCATCGGGACGTCGCGGCCAATGGTGCGCGCTTCCATATCGCCGAGATGGGTGACGGACCGCTGGTCCTGCTCCTGCACGGCTTCCCGCAGTTCTGGTGGACCTGGCGGCACCAGCTGCCGGCGCTCGCCGACGCCGGGTTCCGGGCGGTCGCCATGGACCTGCGCGGTGTCGGCGGCAGCGACCGCACCCCGCGCGGTTACGACCCCGCCAACCTGGCGCTCGACATCACCGGCGTGATCCGCTCCCTCGGCGAGCCGGATGCCGCCCTCGTCGGCCACGACCTGGGCGGCTATCTGGCGTGGACGGCGGCCGTGATGCGCCCCAAGCTGGTGCGGCGGCTCGCCGTCGCCTCCATGCCGCATCCGCGGCGCTGGCGCTCGGCGATGCTCTCCGACGTCAAGCAGACGACCGCCGGTTCCTACATCTGGGGGTTCCAGCGCCCCTGGATCCCGGAGCGTCAGCTCACCGACGACGACGGGGCGCTGGTCGGCCGGCTCGTCCGGGACTGGTCCGGGCCGCGGCTGCCGGAGGACGACGCGGTGGACACGTACCGCCGTGCGATGTGCATCCCCTCCGCCGCGCACTGCTCGATCGAGCCGTACCGCTGGATGGTCCGCTCGATGGCCCGTCCCGACGGCATCCAGTTCAACCGGCGCATGAAGCGACCGGTCCGGGTGCCGACCCTCCATCTGCACGGTTCACTCGACCCGGTGATGCGCACCCGCAGCGCGGCCGGCTCGGGCGAGTACGTCGAAGCCCCGTACCGCTGGCGTCTGTTCGACGGTTTGGGGCACTTCCCGCACGAGGAGGACCCGGTCGCCTTCTCCGCCGAACTGATCAATTGGCTGAAGGATCCCGAACCCGATCGGTGACCGTTCGGACGCGCCCGGTATCCGGGCCTGAACGCCTGTACTACGAACAGCCAATTGCCTGGCGCATAGGCCAATTGGGGGCGCTGGGGGCGGTTATCGACCTTGGGGCAGGGGCACACGTCGGGGTATGGGCTGGACGCACGACTACAGTGACGCAGCACGCAACCGTCGCTCGGGCAGCAATGCCCTGAGCTCCCACCGGGGCGGTGCAGCACCGCAGATGGCGGGCACCGACCTGAGGGTGGGGATTCCGCGCATCCTGCGCCGCCGGGCCCGCTGGGTCTCGGTACGCCTGCGCCACCCTCGCGGCTGACCCCGCCAGGGGCTACAGCGCGCAGCTGTCGCTGTCCACCTGCTGGTTCGCGGTACGGCCCGCGGCGATGTCCTCCTGGATCTCGTCCGCGGTGAGCGCGTAACCGGTGTCGGCGCTGTCGAGGGACTTGGCGAAGACCACGCCGTACACCTTGCCGTCGGCCGTGAGCAGCGGGCCGCCGGAGTTGCCCTGGCGGACGGTCGCGTACAGCGAGTACACATCGCGGTGCACGGTGCCGCGGCGGTAGATGTCCGGACCGTTGGCCGGGATACGGCCGCGGACACGGGCCGCGCGGACGTCGTAGGCGCCGTTCTCCGGGAAGCCCGCGATGATCGCGTCGTCGCCGCTGCGGGCGTCGGTGGAGGTGAACTGCAGTGCGGGCGCGTCCAGATCCGGTACGTCGAGCACGGCGATGTCGCGCTTCCAGTCGTACAGGACGACCCGCGCGTCGTACTTGCGGCCCTCTCCGCCTATCTGGACGGTGGGTTCGTCGACTCCGCCCACGACATGGGCGTTGGTCATCACGCGGCGGTCGGCGTAGACGAAGCCGGTGCCTTCCAGGACCTTGCCGCAACTCTCGGCGGTGCCCACGACCTTGACGATGGATCGCTTCGCGCGGGTGGCGACCTCACTGCCCGCGAGGGCCGGGTCGGGGGGCTGCACATCGGTGATGGGCTCGTTGGAGAACGGGCTGAAGACCTGCGGGAAGCCGTTCTGCGCGAGGACCGAGGAGAAGTCCGCGAACCAGGTGTCGGCCTGCGCGGGCAGCGCGCGGGACACCCCGAGCAGCACCTTGGAGTTGCGGACCTCCTTGCCGAGCGTCGGCAGGGTGGTGCCGGCCAGTGCCGAACCGATCAGCCAGGCGACCAGGAGCATCGCGACGACATTGACCAGGGCGCCGCCGGTGGCGTCCAGGGCGCGGGCCGGGGACCAGGTGATGTAGCGGCGCAGCTTGTTGCCGAGGTGGGTGGTCAGGGCCTGGCCGACGGAGGCGCAGACGATGACGACGACCACGGCGACGACGGCGGCGGTCGTGCTCACCTCGGAGTTGTCCGTCAGGGCGTCCCAGATCACCGGGAGCAGATAGACGGCGACGAGACCGCCACCGAGGAAGCCGATCACCGACAGGATGCCGACGACGAAGCCCTGGCGGTAGCCGACGATCGCGAACCACACCGCGGCGACCAGCAGCAGGATGTCCAGCACGTTCACCGCTTCAAGCCTCGCCTCGTCACTTCACGGCCCCTCGGATTACAGAACACGGCGCCCACCCTGTCATGACCGCCAGTCCAGCGGGACCTGGTTCTCCCGGTCCCAGGGCAGCTCCCAGCCCGCGAAGTGCAGCAGCCGGTCGATGATCCCCGCGGTGAACCCCCACACCAGGGCCGATTCGACCAGGAATGCCGGACCTCGGTGGCCGCTGGGGTGGACGGCGGTGGCGCGGTTGGCGGGGTCCGTGAGATCCGCCACGGGGACCGTGAAGACCCGGGCCGTCTCGTTCGGATCGACGACGCCGACCGGGGTCGGCTCGCGCCACCAGCCCAGGACCGGGGTGACGACGAAGCCGCTGACCGGGATGTACAGCCGGGGCAGAACGCCGAAGAGCTGCACGCCGGCCGGATCGAGCCCGGTCTCCTCCTCGGCCTCGCGCAGAGCGGCCCGCAGCGGCCCGTCGGCCTTCGGGTCGCCGTCCTCGGGGTCGAGGGCACCGCCAGGGAAGGAGGGCTGGCCCGCATGGGAGCGCAGCGAGCTCGCCCGCTCCATCAGGAGCAGCTCGGGGCCCCGCTCGCCCTCGCCGAACAGGATGAGCACCGCGGATTGCCTGCCGGCGCCGTTCTCCGGTGGCAGGAAGCGGCTCAGCTGTATCGGCTCGACGGTCTCCACGGCATGCACCACCGGGTCCAGCCAGGTGGGCAGGCCCTCCTGGCTGACCGTCACGGGCCCGCCCTGCGTACCGCTCGCGCGTGTCATCGCCACCCCCCTCGTTCTGTTGAATCCAACGCCGGGCCAGGTCGAGATCGTTCCTGAGCGTGGCCCTGAGATCGAGACCTGGGGCAGCTTGCGGACGGGCCCCGCTTCATACGGCCCCCAGCGGCGGGGCCGGCTTGCCGCCGGCGTCCAAGTACGCCTGCGGGGGCTTCAGTCGCTGTCCCGGGAAGCCGCCCTTCTCGTACTTGAGCAGCTTCCTGGCCTTCTCGGGGTCCGTCTCGCCCTCGCCGTACGCGGGGCAGAGCGGGGCGATGGGGCAGGCGCCGCAGGCCGGTTTGCGGGCGTGGCAGATGCGGCGGCCGTGCCAGATCACGTGGTGCGAGAGGTCGGTCCAGTCGCTCTTGGGGAACAGCGCCCCGATCTCCGCCTCGATCTTGTCGGGGTCGGTCTGCTCGGTCCACTGCCAGCGCCGTACGAGCCGCTGGAAGTGCGTGTCCACGGTGATGCCGGGCCGTCCGAAGGCGTTGCCGAGCACCACGAAGGCGGTCTTGCGGCCGACGCCGGGCAGCTTGACGAGGTCTTCGAGCCGCCCCGGCACCTCGCCGCCGAAGTCCTCGGACAGGGCCCTGGACAGTCCTATGACCGCCCTGGTCTTCGCGCGGAAGAACCCGCACGGCCGCAGGATCTCCTCGACTTCCTCGGGGTTGGCGACGGCCAGGTCCTCGGGGGTCGGGTACTTCGCGAAGAGGGCCGGAGTCGTCTGGTTGACGCGCAGGTCGGTGGTCTGGGCGGACAGGACCGTGGCGACCACGAGCTGGAAGGGGTTCTCGAAGTCCAGTTCCGGGTGGGCGTACGGATAGACCTCGGCGAGCTCGCGGTTGATGCGGCGGGCCCGGCGGACGAGGGCTGTACGGGACTCGGGCTTCTTCACCGGGGCAGCCTTCTTTGCCGCTTTTGCCGGTTTCTTTCCGCCACCAGGGTTCTGTTCGCCCACAGCGGAATCACGACGTACAACCACCCGCCCAGCCCCCTTGGCCTGTGCTCTCACCGGCGATTTGGACACCCGGCCAGCCTAAAGCCCGACACTGACATCCGCCCCGAGCCCTGAAGATCGGCGCCCAATTGGACCCCTGCCGCTTACCTCGGGACACCTGTGCGGCATCCTTGTGACAGATCACACTGTTTGGACGGTCCGGCAAAATGGGGGGCACGGTCCCCTGGTACCAAGGGGGAGAAAGATCCCCTGAGCAGGTCGACAAGGAGAGAACTCGTGGACGACGTTCTGCGGCGCAACCCGCTCTTCGCGGCGCTCGATGACGAGCAGTCCGCGGAGCTCCGCGCCTCCATGAGTGAGGTGACCCTCGCGCGCGGCGACTCCCTCTTCCACGAGGGGGACCCCGGTGACCGGCTCTACGTCGTCACCGAGGGCAAGGTCAAGCTCCACCGCACCTCCCCCGACGGCCGCGAGAACATGCTGGCCGTGGTGGGCCCCGGCGAGCTGATCGGCGAGCTGTCGCTGTTCGACCCGGGCCCGCGTACGGCGACCGCCACCGCGCTGACCGAGGTCAAGCTGCTGGGTCTGGGCCACGGCGACCTCCAGCCCTGGCTGAACGCCCGCCCCGAGGTGGCCACCGCGCTGCTTCGCGCCGTCGCCCGCCGGCTGCGGCGCACCAACGACGCGATGTCCGACCTGGTCTTCTCGGACGTCCCCGGACGTGTCGCCCGAGCCCTGCTGGACCTCTCCCGCCGCTTCGGCGTGCAGTCCGAGGAGGGCATCCACGTCGTCCACGACCTCACGCAGGAGGAGCTGGCCCAGCTGGTCGGCGCGTCCCGCGAGACGGTCAACAAGGCTCTCGCCGACTTCGCCCAGCGCGGCTGGCTCCGCCTGGAGGCCCGCGCGGTGATCCTGCTGGACGTGGAGCGCCTCGCGAAGCGCTCGCGCTAGCCCGCACAGTCCACGTCAGGGGCCCCGCCGTTCGGTGGGGCCCCTGACGCGTGCGAGGCCCACGTTCGGCGCAGCCGGGCCCGCCGAGGACCGTAAATGACCTGCCGTGGGGCCGGTCCCCGGGCACAGTGAAGCCATGGCCGGAACTCTTCCCCGTCAGGGCCTCGACGCCCAGGGCTGCATCGAGCGCGAGGGCTCGCTCGCGCGGGTGCCCCACGACTTCCGTCCCGTCGTCGCCGCCGCGCGTGACCGGCTGCTCGATGTGTTCGGGGGGCGGATGCACAGCGCGTACCTCTACGGGTCCATTCCGCGCGGCACCGCGCGCGTGGGGCGCAGCGATCTCGATCTCCTGGTCGTGCTGCGCGCCGAGCCCACCGACGGGGACCGGGAGGACGCCCGGCTGCTCGGTGAGGCGCTCGACAAGGAGTTCCGGCGGATCGACGGGGTCGGCACGCTGCTGTACAGCAAGGCGCGCGTGCTGAGCGAACCGGAGCGGTACGACATGGGCTGGTTCGTGGCCTGCATGTGCACCCCGCTGCTCGGCGAGGACCTCGCCGAGTACCTGCCGCGCTACCGGCCCGACTCCCTGCTCGCCCGGGAGACCAACGGCGACCTCGCCCTCCTGCTGCCCCGCTGGCGCGAGCGGATCGCCGCCGCCGATTCGGACGAGGCCCGCAGGCCCCTCCTACGGTTCATGTCCCGCCATCTCGTCCGCACCGGATTCACGCTCGTCATGCCCCGCTGGAACGGCTGGACGAGCGACCTGACGGAGATGGCGGAGGCGTTCGGCCTGTACTACCCGGGGCGCGCGGAGCAGATGCGCGCGGCGGCGGTCCTCGGCTACGAGCCGACCAGCGATCCGGCCGTCCTGCGGTCGTACGTCGACGACCTGGGCCCCTGGCTCGCCGACGAGTACGCGCGCGTGCACGGCGTCAAAGCACCGCGCCCCGACTAGGGGGTGTTTTGAAAGTCCTGTGCGGTGCCCGCGGTGTTCGGTGCGTGCCCTCGGCGTGCCGGACGAAGGCCCTCGTACTGGACGTAATTGGGTCTTTGGCCGGTGCGGCGAGGTGCGTGCCGGGCGCCGTGGGTGCTGTGCGGGACTTTCAAAACACCCCCTAGATCAGCCCGTGCTCGCGCAGGTAGTCCAGCTGCGCCCGCACCGACAGCTCCGCCGCGGGCCACAGGGAGCGGTCCACGTCCGCGTAGACGTGCGCTACGACCTCCGCGGGCGTCCGGTAGCCGTCCTCGACCGCCGTCTCGACCTGGGCGAGGCGATGGGCGCGGTGGGCGAGGTAGAACTCGACGGCGCCCTGGGCGTCCTCCAGGACCGGGCCGTGGCCGGGGAGCACCGTGTGGACGCCGTCGTCGACCGTGAGCGAGCGCAGCCGTCGGAGCGAGTCCAGATAGTCGCCGAGGCGGCCGTCGGGGTGCGCCACGACCGTCGTGCCGCGCCCCAGGACGGTGTCGCCGGTCAGGACCGCCCGGTCGGCCGGGAGATGGAAGCACAGGGAGTCGGCGGTGTGGCCGGGCGTCGGTACGACCCTGAGCTCCAGGCCGCCGACACGCACCACTTGCCCGGCGCCGAGACCCTCGTCGCCGAGCCGCAGCGCCGGGTCCAGGGCCCGCACCTTGGTGCCGGTCAGGGCGGCGAAGCGGGCGGCGCCCTCGGCGTGGTCGGGGTGACCGTGCGTCAGCAGGGTGAGGGCGACACGCTTGCCGGCCTGCTCGGCGGTGTCGACGACGTGCCGCAGATGGCCTTCGTCGAGCGGGCCGGGGTCGACCACGACGGCGAGCTCGGAGTCGGGCTCGGACAGGATCCAGGTGTTCGTGCCGTCCAGGGTCATCGCGGAGGCGTTGGGCGCGAGGACGTTCACCGATCGCGGGGTGGCGGGGCCCGAGAGAACCCCGCCCCGCGGCTGGCCGGGAAGGGTGCTTGCGTCCGTCATGCGGGGGCTCCACCGGTCGGTTCGGTCGGGATGTGCTTGGTGAACTCGTCGTGGCCCGGCCAGGACAGCACGATCTCGCCCTCCTCCAGGCGAGCCCGCGCGAGGACGGGCGTCATGTCCCGCGCGGGGGCTGCGGCGAGCGCCTCGGCGGCCGTGGCGTAGGGGGCCAGCTGGCGCAGGGTGGCGATGGTGGGCGGCATCATCAGCAGCTCGCCCTTGTCGTACGACCGCGCGGCCTCCCGGGGCCGGATCCACACCGTGCGGTCGGCTTCCGTGGAGGCGTTGCGGGTGCGCTGGCCCTCGGGGAGGGCGGCGACGAAGAACCAGGTGTCGTAGCGGCGGGACTCGAACTCCGGGGTGATCCAGCGGGTCCACGCGCCGAGCAGATCCGAGCGCAGGACCAGGCCTCGGCGGTCCAGGAACTCGGCGAAGGACAGGTCACGGGCGACGAGAGCGGCGCGGTCGGCCTCCCAGTCGGCGCCTGTGGTGTCGCCGACGACGGAGTCGGGGGCCGGACCCGCGAGCAGGACGCCTGCCTCCTCGTACGTCTCGCGCACGGCCGCACAGACGATCGCCTGGGCGCCGTTCTCGTCGACGCCGAGGCGCTGCGCCCACCACGCGCGCGTGGGGCCCGCCCAGCGGACGTGGTGGTCGTCGTCGCGGGGGTCCACGCCACCGCCGGGGTACGCGTACGCGCCGCCGGCGAAGGCCATGGAGGCGCGTCTGCGGAGCATGTGCACGGCGGGGCCGGTGTCGGTGTCCTTCAGCAGCATGACCGTGGCCGCGCGCTTGGGGGACACCGGCGTGAGGGCCCCTTCCGCGAGCGCACGGATGCGGTCGGGCCACTCCGGGGGATACCACTGACCGTTCGCCATGTCCGGAGGCTATCTCGGGGCGCGCGGATGTTCGAGAGGTGCCTGAGGCGGGGGCGGCGGGGCGTGTCGCTGTGCCCTGCGCCGGAGCCGGCCTGGCGTGAGTGCGGCTGTGCCCCCGCCGGGGTCGACGTGGGAGGGTTTCGCTCGCCCGCGCCGGCGGGGGTGCCTCCCCCAGAGGGGGGACCCCCAGCGCCCACCCGTGCCGCCCCAGCGGCACGACTGCCCGCAGCGGCGGCACGTACAGGAGGCGGCCACGACTGCCCGCAGCGGCGCCTCTGCTACGGCGTACGAGGTCAGCCCCCGACCAGCTCCACCTGCACCTCGACCTCAACCGGTGCGTCCAGTGGCAGCACCGCGACGCCCACCGCGCTCCGGGCGTGGACGCCCTTGTCGCCGAGGACCTCGCCGAGGAGCTCGCTGGCGCCGTTGATCACACCCGGCTGGCCCGTGAAGTCCGACGCCGAGGCCACGAAACCCACGACCTTCACAACACGCGCGATGCGGTCCAGGTCACCGGCGACGGACTTGACCGCGGCGAGGGCGTTCAGGGCGCAGATGCGGGCGAGTTCCTTCGCCTCCTCCGGGGTGACCTCCGCGCCCACCTTGCCGGTGACCGGGAGCTTGCCCTGCACCATGGGGAGCTGGCCGGAGGTGTAGACGTACACGCCCGACTGCACGGCCGGCTGGTACGCGGCCAGCGGCGGCACGACCTCCGGCAGCGTCAGGCCCAGCTCGGCCAGACGGGCCTCCACCGCGTTCACGCCTGCTTCTCCCGCTTCAGGTAGGCCACCAGCTGCTCGGGGTTGTTCGGCCCGGGCACGACCTGGACGAGCTCCCAGCCGTCCTCGCCCCAGGTGTCCAGGATCTGCTTCGTGGCGTGGACGAGCAGCGGCACGGTTGCGTATTCCCACTTGGTCATGTGGCCGACTTTAGCCGCTGCCGTACCAGCCCTCGCGCACACGTTGTCCACAGCCTCCGGCGTGATCCGGCGGCCGACTGGTTAGGCTCGAAGACGTGAGCAGGCTCCAGGTCGTCAGCGGCAAGGGCGGGACCGGAAAGACCACGGTCGCCGCCGCGCTAGCACTCGCCCTCGCCACCGAGGGGAAGCGGGCGCTTCTCGTCGAGGTGGAGGGCAGGCAGGGCATCGCACAGCTCTTCGAGACGGAGGCGTTGCCCTATGAGGAGCGGAAGATCGCGGTCGCTCCAGGCGGCGGGGAGGTGTACGCCCTCGCCATCGACCCCGAACTGGCCCTTCTGGACTACCTCCAGATGTTCTACAAGATGGGCAGCGCCGGAAGAGCGCTCAAGAAACTCGGCGCCATCGACTTCGCCACCACCGTCGCCCCGGGCCTCAGGGACGTCCTGCTGACGGGCAAGGCCTGCGAGGCCGTACGGCGCAAGGACAAGAGCGGCCGGTTCGCGTACGACCATGTCGTCATGGACGCCCCGCCCACCGGCCGCGTCACCCGCTTCCTGAACGTCAACGACGAGGTCGCGGGGCTCGCCAAGATCGGCCCGATACACAATCAGGCTCAGGCCGTGATGCGGGTGCTGAAGTCCTCCGAGACCGCGGTGCACCTGGTGACGCTGCTGGAGGAGATGCCGGTCCAGGAGACCGCGGACGGGATCGCCGAACTGCGCGCGGCGCGGCTGCCGGTGGGCCGGGTCATCGTGAACATGGTGCGGCCCCAGGTGTTGGACGCGGCCGACCTGGAACTCGTACGCGGCACACCCCGTACGGCCATCGCGCAGTCCCTGTCGGCGGCCGGCCTCGGCGGGGCGCGGCGCGGCGGGCACGCGGAGCGGCTGGTGGACCCACTGCTGCGGCAGGCCGAGGAGTACGCCGAGCGGTACACGCTGGAGCACGAACAGCGGGGCGTCCTCAGTGAACTGGACCTCCCGATGCACGAACTGCCACTGCTCACCGAGGGAATGGACCTGGCAGGGCTGTACGAACTGGCCACCGAGCTGCGAGAGCAGGGGATGACATGAGTCCGGACGCCGCCCACGCCCACCATCACCTCTCCCCCGCGCGCTCTCTTGACGTCGATCCCCTGCTGGACGATCCGAAGACCCGCATCATCGTGTGCTGCGGCTCCGGTGGCGTCGGCAAGACCACCACCGCGGCGGCGCTCGGGCTGCGGGCCGCCGAGCGCGGCCGGAAGGTCGTGGTGCTCACCATCGACCCCGCGCGCAGGCTGGCGCAGTCCATGGGCATCGACTCGCTCGACAACACCCCTCGCCGCGTGAAGGGCGTCGAGGGGGACGGCGAACTGCACGCGATGATGCTCGACATGAAGCGCACCTTCGACGAGATCGTCGAGGCGCACGCGGACCCCGAGCGGGCGGCCGCGATCCTGGGCAACCCGTTCTACCAGTCGCTCTCGGCGGGCTTCGCGGGCACGCAGGAGTACATGGCGATGGAGAAGCTCGGCCAGCTCCGGGCGAAGGACGAGTGGGATCTCATCGTCGTGGACACGCCGCCGTCCCGTTCCGCGCTGGACTTCCTGGACGCGCCCAAGCGCCTCGGGTCGTTCCTCGACGGCAAGCTGATCCGGGTCCTGCTCGCCCCCGCGAAGGTGGGCGGACGCGCGGGGATGAAGTTCCTGAACGTCGGCATGTCGATGATGACCGGCGCCCTCGGCAAGCTGCTCGGCGGGCAACTGCTGAAGGACGTGCAGACGTTCGTGGCCGCGATGGACTCGATGTTCGGTGGCTTCCGTACGCGCGCGGACGCGACGTACAAGCTGCTCCAGGCGCCCGGGACGGCGTTCCTGGTGGTCGCGGCGCCGGAGCGGGACGCGCTGCGGGAGGCCGCGTACTTCGTGGAGCGGCTGGCCGCCGAGGACATGCCCCTCGCGGGTCTGGTGCTCAACCGTGTCCACGGCAGCGGCGCCGACCGGCTGTCGGCCGAGCGGGCGCTCGCCGCCGCGGAGAATCTTGATCTCGCGGAGGACCCCGCAGCCGATCTCGCGGAGGACCCCGCGGAGGACCCCCCGGGCGATCTCGCGGAGGACCCCGTCACGGAAAATCTTGAAGAGCCCCGCATTGTCGATCAGGGGGGCGGGAAAGCTGGACTTCGTAACTCTCCCGACACGTACGGCAGTTCAGAATCTCCCGCATCCGAGGCCGCCGAGGAAGGCTCCCCCGCCACCCAGGACACGGCCTTGGCGCAGCCCGTCGACCAGCTCACCGCAGGTCTGCTGAGGCTGCACGCGGACCGTATGCAGCTGCTCTCCCGCGAGCAGCGCACGCGTGACCGATTCACCGCGCTCCACCCCGAGGTGGCGGTGGCCGAAGTGGCCGCGCTGCCCGGTGATGTGCATGACCTCGCGGGGCTGCGGGACATCGGAAACCGGCTGGCGGCCGGCCGACCGGAGCTGCCCAACCCCGGGGCCTGACCGACCTGAGCCGTCAGCTCACCGCCGCGTAGTTCTCGTACACCTCGTCATCGTCGAGGGGCAGGATTCCCGCCCCGCGCTCGTACTCCGTACGAGCCGTCTCCAGCAGCCGGCGCCATGAGGTGACGGTGGGCCGCCTGCGCAGCAGTGCGCGGCGCTCCCGCTCCGTCATGCCTCCCCATACGCCGAACTCGACGCGGTTGTCGAGCGCATCAGCCAGACATTCAGTGCGTACCGGACATCCGGTGCACACCGCCTTGGCCCTGTTCTGCGCTGCTCCCTGAACGAACAGTTCATCCGGATCGGTAGTGCGGCAGGCCGCCTGCGCACTCCAGTCGGTTACCCAGCCCATACCGGCGCCGTCCTCTCCCGAATCGAGGCTCCCCCACGGCGGCAGCGGCATATTCACCGCCGCCAGTTGAGGACGTTACGGAAGGTGGACACAGCGCAACACCCCCAGCGGGCCCAATCTTGAATGGCCCGAACGGACTATGCGTAAGCGGCAGATCACCCGGGGGAGTGAGCTGGTGACATGCGTGATCATCCCGGCAAACCGGGGCAGTTCAGTTGAGTCACAACGGGCGCCAGGTGACACACAAGGCGGATTCGGACACGCGCCCATCAAAAATGTGATGGGCGACCGGAACGATTCGGGGTCGCCGGACGTATTGATACGTGGCCCTACTGCTGTGACAGTTGAGAGCAGCTTAGGCCAAGGCATATACGCGTGTCCGGCGAATGAGAACGTAGGCTGCCCTCATGCCAAAGAAGCGCTCGGGCGGTGGTCTGTCGCCAACGCAGCAGGCCGCCAAGTTCCTCGGTGTCAGTGTGCTCGCGGGAGCCGTCCTGGCAGGCATCGCGCTGCCCGCGATCGGTGCACTGGGGCTGGCGGCCAAGGGCTCGGTCGAGAGTTTCGACGAGCTGCCCGCCAACCTCAAGACGCCGCCGCTGAGTCAGCGCACCACGATCCTCGACGCCAAGGGCGGCACGATCGCCACGGTCTACTCGCGCGACCGCACCGTGGTCGACCTCAAGGACATCTCGCCATACATGCAGAAGGCGATCGTCGCGATCGAGGACGACCGCTTCTACCGGCACGGCGCGATCGACCTGAAGGGCGTCCTGCGCGCCCTCAACCGCAACGCGCAGAGCGGCGGGGTCGCCGAGGGCGCCTCCACGCTCACCCAGCAGTATGTGAAGAACGTCTTCGTGGAGGAGGCCGGCGACGACCCGACGAAGGTCGCGCAGGCCACCCAGCAGACCCTCGGCCGCAAGATCCGCGAACTGAAGTACGCGATCCAGGTCGAGGAGGAGCTCGGCAAGAAGAAGATCCTCGAGAACTACCTGAACATCACGTTCTTCGGCCAGCAGGCCTACGGCGTCGAGGCCGCCGCCCAGCGCTACTTCTCCAAGCCGGCGAAGGACCTCAAGGTCCAGGAGGCCGCGCTGCTCGCCGGCATCGTCCAGTCGCCCTCGCGCTACGACCCGGTCAACGACGAGGCCGAGGCTGTCAAGCGGCGCAACACCGTGCTGCAGCGCATGGCCGACGTCGGCGACATCTCCCAGGCGGAGGCCGCCAAGGCCGCGAAGAAGCCGCTGGGCCTGAAGGTCAGCAAGCCCAAGAACGGCTGCATCACCGCCGTGAAGGGCGCGGGCTTCTTCTGCGACTACGTCCGCGCGGCGTTCCTGGGCGACCCGGTCTTCGGCAAGTCCAAGGAGACCCGGGCCAAGATCTGGAACCAGGGCGGTCTGACCATTCGGACCACCCTCGACCCGCAGGCCCAGGAGTCGGTCCAGCAGTCGGTCAAGGACTACGTCAACCAGAGCGACGACGTGGCGACCGCGGCGACCATCGTCGAGCCCGGCACCGGCAAGATCCTCGCCATGGGCCAGTCCCGCCCGTACGGCTTCGGCAAGAACGAGACGCAGATCAACCTCTCCGTCGACGCGGCCATGGGCGGCGGCGCGGGCTACCAGCCCGGTTCGACGTTCAAGCCGATCGTGGCCGCGGCGGCGATCGAGGGCGGCATGCCCGCGAACAAGGTGTACGGGTCGCCGTACGAGATGGACTATCCGAGCCCGGTGGCGGCCTGCGACGGCAAGACCTGGAACGAGCAGGGCGTCTCGCTCACCAATGAGAACGAGTCCGAGGTCGGCCCGTACGACATGCGGGAAGCGACCGCGAAGTCGGTCAACACCTACTACGTCGAGATGATCAGCGACATCGGCATCTGCCCGGTGACGGAGATGGCCGAGAAGATGGGCGTCGAGCGCGCGGACGGCGGCAAGATGCAGCAGGCCCCCTCCATCGCCCTCGGCACCCAGGAGATGTCCCCGCTGACCATGGCGAACGGCTACGCCACCTTCGCCTCGCGCGGCATGTACTGCACGCCGATCGCCATCGAGTCCATCACCCAGCGCGTCGGCGGCAAGACCAAGTCGCTTGAGGTCCCGAAGTCGACCTGCTCGCGAGCGATGTCCGAGAAGACCGCCGACACCATAAACACCCTGCTGCGGGGCGTGGTCGAGGACGGTACGGGCCAGCAGGCGGGCCTCGGTGCCGGCCGCGCCAGCGCCGGTAAGACCGGTACGACGGACGAGCGGTACGCCGCCTGGTTCGTTGGCTACACCCCGAACATGGCCGGCGCCGTGTGGGTCGGCGACCCCGCGCACAAGCGGAAGATGCAGGACATCACCATCGGCGGCGTCTGGTACGAGAAGGTCTTCGGTGGCCAGGTGCCCGGCCCGATCTGGCGCGACATGATGACCGGCGCACTGGAGGGCCGTGAGGCGCCCGAGTTCAACCTCGTCGACATCCCGAGCAGCGACAAGGGCGACCGGGACCGCGGCGACGGTGACAACGACAACGGCAATGGCGACGAGAACGGCAACAACGGCAACGACAACGGTGGGCTGATCGGCGGTCTGGTCGACGGCGGTACGAGCACCGGAACCGATGGCGGTACGACCGTACCGACGCCGTCGTTCTCCATCCCGGAGGACTTCTTCCAGGGGCAGACGAACAACGGGAACGGGAACGGCGGGCGGGACTGAGGCCCGCTGGGACGCACTACGGCCCCTTTCCCTCTACGGAGGGAGAGGGGCCGTACGTCGTGAGTGGCTGGTCAGCCCGCGAGGAGCTTCTTCACCGCGGCGGCGACCCGGCCGCCCTCCGCCTGACCCGCGACCTTCGGGTTCACGATCTTCATGACCGCGCCCATGGCCCGCGGGCCCTCCGCGCCGGCCGCCCTGGCCTCCTCGACGGCCTGGGCGACGATCCGCTCCAGCTCCTCGTCGCTGAGCTGCTTGGGCAGGTACGCGGCGAGCACCTCGCCCTCCGCCTTCTCCCGCTCGGCCGACTCGGCACGACCACCCTGGGCGAAGGCGTCCGCGGCCTCACGCCGCTTCTTGGCCTCGCGGGTGATCACCTTCTGCACCTCGTCATCGGAGAGCTCGCGCTTCTCCCTGCCCGCGACCTCCTCTTTTGTGATCGCGGCGAGCGTCAGCCGGAGCGTCGAGGAGCGCAGCTCGTCGCGCTCCTTGATCGCGGCGTTGAGGTCTTCCTGCAGCTTCGACTTGAGCGTGGTCATGCGGTCGATTGTCGCAGGTACGAGGGAGAGAACGCCCACTGATTTCCCCGTGGGCCCCTTCAGAGGCGGCCGGGCACGGGAGTTGGGCGCGGTCTGACACGATGGAGGCATGCGCGCGCGATACGGAGTACCTCTGGGGATCGCGGCGGCTGGCGCCGCCGGTGTGTTGTATTCGGCCGGGTTCGAGGCCCGTTCCTTCCGCCTGCGACGGGTGACGGTCCCGGTGCTGCCGGCGGGGATGCGTCCGCTGCGCGTGCTTCAGGTCTCCGACATCCACATGGTGAGCGGGCAGCGCAAGAAGCAGCGCTGGCTGCGCTCGCTGGCCGGTCTGCGCCCCGACTTCGTGATCAACACGGGCGACAACCTCTCGGACCCCGAGGGCGTGCCGGAGGTCCTGGACGCGCTCGGCCCGCTGATGGAGTTCCCCGGGGCGTACGTTTTCGGCTCCAACGACTACTACGGCCCCAAGCTCCGTAACCCCGCCCGCTACCTGATCGAGAAGGCGCAGGGCAAGCACGGCCTCAACGGCAACCCGCCGGCCGTCGGCGCGATCCACAACCCGTGGGAGAACCTGCGGGACGGCTTCGACTCGGCGGGCTGGCTGAACCTCACCAACACGCGCGGCACGCTGAAGGTCGACGGGGTGGCGGTGGAGCTGACGGGCCTCGACGACCCGCACATCAAACGGGACCGGTACGCCGAGGTCGCGGGCGGCCCGTCGGGTACGGCGGACTTCTCGATGGGCGTGGTGCACGCGCCGTATCTCCGCGTCCTGGACGACTTCACGGCGGACGGCTACCCCCTGGTCCTGGCCGGCCACACGCACGGGGGCCAGCTGTGCATCCCCTTCTACGGCGCGCTGGTCACCAACTGCGACCTGGAAACGGAGCGGGTGAAGGGGCTGTCGACGCACACGGCGGACGGCCGTACGGCGTACCTCCACGTCTCGGCGGGCTGCGGGACGAACCGCTACACCCCGCTGCGCTTCGCGTGCCCGCCGGAGGTGACGTTGCTGACGTTGGTGGGGGCGGTGGGGTAGGGGGTGTGCCGGGGGTGGCGGGGCGGGCGGTGTGGGGCGGGGGGTATGGGTCGGGACCGGGTTGCTGACGTTGGTGGGGGCGGCCGGGCAGGGGTGTGCCGGCGTTCGAGGGCGCGGACGGCGGGCGCCGGAGGCCGCGCTGCTGACGCTGGTGGGCTGCCGGAGGCCAGGTTTGCTGACGCCGGCGTTCGAGGGCGCGGACGGGGAGGGCCGGAGGCCCGGCTGCTGACGCCGCTGGGCCCCGGAGGCCAGGTCGCTGACACCGGCGTTCGAGGGCGCGGACGGGGAGGGCCGGAGGCCCGGCTGCTGACGCCGGTGGGCTGCCGGAGGCCAGGTCGCTGACACCGGTGGCGCCGCCGCGGTAGGGGCGTAACCCGCACGGACCGCCCGTATGGTCCGTTTTGCCCCCTCTGTTTAGCGTGAGGGGCATGACCGCCCCCATACCCAGGGACATCCCGGATCTGCCCGCCGTGCCGGGCGTGCCCGCGCTGCTGCCCTCGCCCGTCCCCGCCACGGCCGTGGTGGAGCCCGTACGCCGCCGCCTGGCCGCCGCGTTCCGCCTACTGGTCGCCCTGGCGGCGGCCGGGGCGGTGACGATCGACCTCGTACTCAGCAGCCCCATGCGGCTGCTCAGCTACTTCACGATCCAGAGCAACATCCTGCTGGCGCTGGTCATGCTGCTGTCGGCCCGCCGAGCATGGGCGGCCCGCCGCCCTCTGGCGTCGAGCCTGACGGGTGCGACCTTGCTCTACGTGGCGACGACGGGCCTGGTGTACCACCTGCTCCTGGCGAACGCGTCGAGCCCGTTCTCGATGACGGGAGAGACGGCAGCGCCGACGGGCTGGCACGCGGTCACGAATCTCGTCCTGCACACGATCACCCCGATCGCGGCGGCCGTGGACTGGCTGCTGCTGACGGCACCGGGAAGCCTGCACGTACGCCAGGCGGCGACGTGGCTGTTGTATCCGCTGGCGTACCTGGCCTTCTCCCTGGTGCGAGCCGAACTCCTGCCGGCCGGCACGCCGGCCCGCTACCTGTACCCGTTCCTGGACGTGGACCTGCACGGCTACAAGAGCGTCCTGGGCAACGCCCTCCTCCTCGGCCTCTCCATCTACGCCCTGGCCATCCTCCTGGTCGCCCTGGACCACGCCCGCCCCAACCCGGTCCGCCATCGGGCCCACCACCGCGCCAAAACCGGATTTCGTCTCCAGCCACCGGTGGGCTAAAGTAAACGACGTCACCGCGACGAGCGGCGACATCGGGGTGTAGCGCAGCTTGGCAGCGCGCTTCGTTCGGGACGAAGAGGTCGTGGGTTCAAATCCCGCCACCCCGACAGTGAAGTACCAGGTCAGGGGCCTGATCCGCAGTGCGGGTCAGGCCCCTGATTGGTTCCTGGAGATCGCTTGGGAGAAATCTGGGAGAAGATCTTGGTCGGCTTCTCCCAGGAGCAGTCTCCAGTGCCGCAGGAAGAGCGGCGCCTACGCGCCCTCGGACCTGCGCGTTCGCGAATCCAGGGCTCGTAGCTGACCAGGAACGCCGCGGCGGGCCGCCCCAACGGTCGTTAGGAACACCGCGCATGGCAGATCATCGCTCAGCGTCTCCCCACGACCACGCCCGTGCGCTCGCCCAGCGGGTACGGGCGTTGCGGGAGGACCGCGGGTGGACGCGGGAACGGCTGGCCAAGGAGGCAGGCGTCGCCGTCGGGACGCTGGGCCGTCTGGAGAGCGAGGGAGCGATCCAGCCAGGTTTTTTCACCGTCGGCGCGGTGGCCGAGGCTCTTGCGGTCTCCCTCGATGATCTGTTCCGGACGGCCCGGGTCCCGCCCGTCACGCCCGGTCTCTGGTCAGCCGGATACGAAGGGCGGGACATCGAGTCGTTCGTCGCCTCGCTCGTCGACAGCCGCATCAGTGTCGTGGCGGACGTACGGCTCACCCCGATCAGCCGCAAGAAGGGCTTTAGCAAGACCCGCCTCGGGGAGGCTCTAGCCGAAGCCGGCATCGAGTACACGCACCTGCGTGGCCTGGGGAATCCCAAGGACAACCGGGAGCCCTTCTGGGACGGCCGCGTTGAAGTGGGCCGAGCGCGCTTCCGCGGCCTGCTGCGGTCCGAGGAGGCGCAGTCCGATCTCGATCGCCTCGCGGAACACGCCCGGTCGTCGCGAGTCGCGGTGCTGTGCTTCGAGAAGGACGAGAGCCGCTGCCACCGGCAGGTCGTCCTGGAAACGGTTCGCAGCCGGGTCTCAGTGCCGGTGAATCCCCTGGCCTGACTTCGTCCCCGGCTTTCGCACGCGCCCTTGCCAGCGGTGCATGCCTCTCTTCCAATCGGATCGGGGAGACCGATGGAGGGGGCATGTCATGGCGTCGTCGGCATTCGGGAAACGGCAACGCGCACGGATCATGATCACGGTCAAGACGTATCCAGAGCTGTCCAACAAGTACCGCGAGACCAGCTGCGTGGCCGGCATACGCCTGGACCAGGGCGAGCCGCAGCACGTACGGCTCTTCCCGGTGCCCTTCCGGCTTCTGAGCGAGGAAGCCCAGTTCTCCAAGTACTCGATCATCGAAGTCGACGTCGAACCGCATCGTCCGGAGCGGGACTCCCGCCCGGAGAGTCTCCGGCCCGACCTCGACACGTTGGAAATCGTGGGTGAGGTACCGTCCGACGGCGGCTGGAAGAAGCGATACCGGTATGTGGAGCCGCTGATCGCCCCGTCGCTCTGCGCCATCAAGCGGGATCAGGACAAGCGAGGAACGTCGCTCGGCGTCTTCCAGCCCGCCGAGATCACCCGCTTCCGGCTGGAGTCCGCCGAGCCCTGGTCCGTCTCCAAGGCCGCCCTGGCCGACCAACTCGACCTGTTCGAGCAGGAACTGAATCCGCTGGAGTGGGTGCCGCTCGACTTCCGCTACAGCTTCCACTGCGCCGACGACGACTGTCCGACCCACGACATGGGGCTGAAGGACTGGGAGGCCGGCCAGTCGTACCGCAAGTTCCTGCGCAAGTACGGCGAGCGTGGGGTCCGTGAGGCACTGCGCGAGACTTGGTACGACCGGATGTGCGCCCCGAACCGGGCCGTCCACTTCTTTGTCGGCAACATCGCGGCCCATCCCAAGACCTTCATGCTGCTGGCTGTCTTCTACCCGGAGCGGAAGGTCGTCGAGTACGTGCAGGACAGTCTGTTCGGTGACTGACGCGCCTGCCGGAAATTCAGGCGGACTTGCTGTGCTGCTGCGCGTCGCTCACTTCTGACGCCCCCCGACTCTGGGGAGGGCTGACCTGGACAAAGCAGCCTTACACCCCCAACGGGACCTGCGGGCTCTGGCCCGCGGCGAAGTCCCGCTCACCCATGACAGGCTGAACCAGCTCACTCACGGAGGGACCTGGCGCCACTACGCCCCTGGCGACCTCTCACGGTGGCCAAGAGCCCTCAATAGCCGAGGTCGTCAGTTCTACATGGCCGCTACCCGGCAACTGTGCTCCGCCGGAACCGTCGACCGCGGCCACCACTCCCCGCGCCGAAACGCGATGGGGGTAGATCTATTCACGCCGGACCCCACGTTGGTATATCTGGGTGGCAGTAGGGGGTGGCTGGCCACTTCCGCCGTGCCGGAAGGTCGGGCATCTTGAATACCGCACCCATATGCGGTTACTGCCGCCAGATCGTCGAACTCCGGAGCGGGATCATCACCCCGCATTGGAGAGAGGATTTCTCTTCTTCCCTGTGTCCTGCGTCCTACCGCGAGTCCACCCATGTCCGCTGGCTGAGGGGCGAAGAGTTAGAGCGCTACCAGCTCAACCGGGCGGGGAAGGCCAACCGCCGCCGCCAGCAGCTTCGGGCCACCCACGACGCTGCCCGCCGCGCCATGAACCCCTACGACGACGACCCGGTTCCAGCGCCGGAATTGCTCCCCATGCACGAAGGTCGCCGCTACGTGGCCGTCATGCTTCCCGGCTCGGGCCCGGCAGATGTGTGGCTCCCGGGCAAGACCCGAGGGGAACAGCGGCGCTTCATCGGCCGCTTCCTGCCGAGCACACACGGCCTCAGGTGGAACGAGAAGCGGGGCTGCTGGAGTGTGCCTACCCGTCACTTCCTCGAGCTGGCTCGGCACCTGCTGCGCTATAACCAGGTGATCATGCTTGGGCGTGAGTTCAACCCGATCGAGAAGTGCAACGGAGCCTGCCGTCACGCAGCAGGCCCCGACTGTCAGTGCTCATGCCGGGCGAAGTATCACGGTCGAGGGCAATGGAAGGCAGGATGGATCGAGGTAAATGAGTTCGACACCGACTACCGCGGGGACTCTTGGCACTGGACCATCTTCACCCGCAATACCGACAGGCAGTAGCACCTCGATCAGAAGCCCGAAGCACCTGGCGAAATGCCCACACCACAGGTGCACCGCAGCGATCCGCCATTTCGTCCTCCAGGCCCCAGCTACGGTGGTCGCCAGATGGCTCGGCCACAAACGACACCACCGCCCGGCTCGCCGAAGAGGCCGGAGGAGCCTGGCGGCACTATGCAGGGGGCAACCGCCGACTACTGCGAGCACATCCTCGACCACCCCACGGACGACACTATCGAAGACCACCTCACCAGGCATGAAACAACTGCCCCATCACCGAACGCTACGTCCTCGACCTCGCCTACACCCGCGAACCCGAACCCGTCGATGAAGACGACCTCTGCAATCCGTAGGTACCTGTGCGACAGCCGCCTCGAGAGACCCGCCTCGATGACTGCGAACGCTGGCATGATGCGCGCTCATGGGGACGAGAGACGACAGTGACGAGGCGTACGTAGTCGGCTTGTGCAACCAGGTGCTGGGCGAGACCGCACTGACCCAGCACAAGTTCGACTGGCTGCAGGGCGACCCTGGGACGGGCGGCCGACGTGCCAAACTGCCGGTCGACGCCTACTGGCCCGGTCACCAACTCGTGGTCGAGTACCGGGAACTCCAGCACGACCAGCCCATGCCCCACTTCGACAAGCCCGACAGGCTCACTGTCAGCGGCGTCCACCGGGGCGAGCAGCGGGCGATGTACGACGCCCGGCGTGATACCGAGATTCCCGCGCACGGACTGCGGCTGATCGTGATCCGGCCGGCCGACCTCGATGCGGACGGTCGCGGACGACTGCGCCGTAACCAGGAGGCGGACCTGGCCGCGCTGAAGAGGATCCTGGCACGCCCCAGCGACGAGGACCGGGTCACCGACGCCTTCCGTACGTGGCTTCTTGCCGAGGGCTGGACACCGGTTGATCCCACGGACCGTTGGACCGATCTCGAAGCCGTGCGTGGCGATGAGCGGCTGATCTGCGAAGCCAAGGGCCGCACCAGTGAGAAGGGAATCGACGCCGACATCGCCTACGGGCAGTTGATGCGGCGGATGACGTCGAGCCAGGAACTCTACACGCGGTACGCGCTGGTGGTGCCGTCCTCGTCCGTGAAGGCCGTCGAGCGCGTTCCGGGGCATGTTCGCAAGCTGTTGCGCATTGACGTGTACGAGGTGACGGACGACGACGTGGTACGCCGACTGCCGGCATAGAGGGTTCCCGTCCCGGACCGCTGCGCCCCAGTGCAAGACGGTCAGCCGCAAGACAGCCAGTTCGGTGGCGGTTCGCGGCGCTGACGCCGTCGGGCGCCCTGGGCTCAGGATGTGGGCCAGTGCTTCGGCGGTGATGCCTTCGGGTCGGTGATCTGCAGACGGTTGTGGCGCGAGGGGTCGACGGCCGTGAGGGACACCAGCCGCTGCCCGTCGGCTCCTTCGAGTTCGGCAATGGCGTGCGGCAACGCGGCACACACGGTGGCTATCGCGGTGCCGAGGCCGACCAGGCCGCCGTGCTTGTTGTTCTGGCGGTACTGGATGCGGTGGAGTCCCGACCGCGCGATCGCCTCGACTTCCATGGGCCGGTTCAGTTGCTTGGCGTCATTGGTGATGATCGCCTGGAAGCCCTCCGTCTTGGCCTTCGCGTACAGCTCGATGTCCTTCGTGCCGGCCCAACCGTCCAGCTCATGGACGTGCACCACGTCGTGCGCGGTGAGGAGAATGCGCACGATCTCTGCCATGGGCCTGGGGACGTTCTCGTCGAGCAGCAGCTTCAAGCGACAACCTGCCGAGAGCCATCGACGTAGCTGTCCACGTAGTCGCTGAAATCGACCGCGTCGCGTGCAGCGGCAGCACTGACTCCTGGGTAGAAGTCGCTAACCCGGTCCGGGGGGACACCGTCCCTCACCAGGGCAGCCACCTCAGCCGCCGGGATCCGTGTCCCTTCGATGACCGGCTCACCGCCACGCACCGCGGAGTCGACGGCGACGTGGTCACGCGGCTTCAGCAGGTCCGGAATGTGGCGGCCGTCCTTGTAGAAGGGCGCGAGCACGTCCACCAACTGGTGGATGACCACGTTCCCGCCTCTGATCAGATCGACTGCCTGCTCGGGCTCCGCAAGGTAGATCGTGTCCGGTCCCGCGACGAGCACGTAGGAGGACAGGTGCGCACGCTCGCCCAGGTCCTCCCGGAGTGCGTCCACGGCCCTGCGGATCTTCTGCAGTGATGTCTCCTTGCGGAGCTTCACGCAGGCCCGCAGCGCCACCACGTCACGGAAGGAGTACAGGATCGGGCGTGAGTCGGAGATCTCCGGCACGAGGAGCGCGCCCTGCTTGCCGGAAGCGCGGCGCCAGTGGGAGAGCTGCCGCAGTGTGGCACCGGAAAGGGCCGCGGCGAGCTTGGGCTCATACGACACCGCGTTCCTCCTCTCCGCCCCCATCGGATCTTTGGTGACCGTACTCCATTCTCGTGCCTTCCGCCGAGATCGGAAAAGACGGGCTCCGTTCGGGGTAATCGGAGCCCGTCTCCCGACCATCAGACCATCGTCGTGGCACGAGCGCGCAGTAGCCGATCGAGTACGGCGACCGGCGAGCGCGGGTGCAGGTTCCGACGGACGTCGAGCGCTGCTTCCCACTGCTCAGTCAGGCCGACCTTGAGACGCTCACGCATGCCAGGGGTCACGTGGGCGTACCGCGCCGAGACCGAGCCGTCGATGTGGCCCATGCGCTCGTCCATCAGCACCTTCTCGGTGCCGAGGTCCTCCATGTGCGTGCGGTGTGAGTGGCGCAGGCCATGCGGGGTGAGCCCTCTGGCGATGGGCAGCCAGCAGGCGTCGGCCCGGCCTTGGGAGTTGCGGCCACGGACCGGGACGCCGGGCCAAGGCTCGCCGAGCAGTGGGACCGGGCGGGCCTCCTGAGGTGCTTTCTTCGGGTACCAGCCGGAGCTGGCGGGCGCGAACAGCCAGGTGGCGAAGCCGTTGCGGCGCCAGTGGGCGGCGTTCTCCGTCGGAATAAAGCCGCGGACGAAGTTCAGCTCGGTGACGGCGAGTTCGACGCGGTCGCGGGTGTCCTGCCGTACGCGCTCCGGGTGGTTGAGGACGTTGGACACCGTGCCGGTGGAGACGCCTGCGCGGCGGGCGACGTCCACCAGCTTCGCACCGGTGTGTCCGCCGGTGCGGGCGGTGCCCTGGCCGCGGAAGACGTAGCGCTTTCCGTGGCAGGGGCACGGCGTCGGCTTCGAACGGGCGATGTGGTCGGCGACCAGGGCCGACAGCCAGTCCATCGCGTCGATGGTGCGGTAGCTGTCGTCCTTGGGCGGGCAGCGGATCAGCTCGCCCGAGTCCAGTTCATACAGCTGGTGTTCCACGCGTATGGCGCCGGGCCGGGCGAACTCGGTTTCCAGGCCGACGATTTCGCCCCACCGCATCCCTGTGTAGCCCTTGAGGATCACGGCGACGAACTCGTCGTCACGGCCGGACAGCAGGGCCGCGCGTTCGGCGATGAGGAGCAGACCGAGGGGGTCGGTGATCACCTTCTCCGGGCCGCGGTCGCGGGAGCGGCCGGCGCGTTTGCCGCGCCCGCGCCGCTTCGCTGCGGGGTTGGAGGCGATGAGGCCCTCGTCCACGGCGTCTTCCAGGATGAGGTGGAGCGTCGAGCGCCACGTCTTGACGCTGGATGCCGCGTAGGCGGCCTTCTCGCGCTTCTCCCAGGTGTCCACGTCCGTGCGGAGGATGCCGGCAAGGGCCTTGCCCTCGAACTCGGGGAGCAGGTGCTCCTCGATGTGGCGCCGGTAGTTCTGCATGGTGGACGCGGCCAGGTCCTGGGCGTCGTACCAGCGGCTGGCGTACTCGCCGAAGGTCTCCTGACCGGCCGCCGGATCGCGCCAGGTGCCGCGCCGGACCTTGGCCTCTTCCTCATCGGCGGCATGCTTGGCCTCCCGCTTGGTGGCGAACTTGACCACCGCGCCCGTCGGGTCGACGACGGTGCCGTACTTGCCCTCGCTGACCTTGTACCTGCCGCGCCAGTAACTGCCGCGCTTCTCGGCGAAGCCCACGCCTCTCGCTCGCTCCTTTCCTGCGTCTGCTGTGTCGTACTAGGCGGCGGTGCCGTACTGGGACCTACGGGGCGGGCGGGCGCGAAGACGTGGCGATGCGCTGGACTGACGGACGGCTCGCTGAGGTGCTGTGGTCCGCTCGGCCTGGGGCATCTGTGACGGGCTGCGCGGTGCTGCCTGCGTCGGCGTCTCCTCGTGGATGCGGATGATCTCGGCGAGGTGGTCCGCGGTGAAGCGGTAGGAGCGGCCGACCCGCATGTGCGGGATCAGGCGGCGGCGTGCGCGGTCCTTGACCCACCACGCCGAGCAGCCGAGGGTCTCGGCGATCTCCTCGGGGCGGTAGAGGCGGGGCAAGGGGGCTTCGCCTTCGGCGCGGCGAGGGAGGCGCGCAGGGGCAGGGGGCATCGCGGGGTGGTGCAAGGGGGCGGGGTCCTTACGTGGTGGTGGGCTTACCTGGTCAGCAGTGCTGGGATCGCCGCTTCAAAGAGCGCTCGGCCCCTGCAAGAGCACGAGGGGCGAGACGAGAAGGGCTTCGGCAATGGCGACGAGGTCGTCGACGTCGCAGCGCCGCTGGGCACGTTCGATTCGGGACAGCATCATGTTGGACATCGGACGGCCAAGGGCCGTGACGCGGTCGGCCAACTGACGCTGGGCGAGACCGCGTTCGGTACGGAAGATTTCGATGGTGTGGGCGGTCCGTATTCCTGCCGGACCCATTTCCAGAGAACGTGCTGCCATAGCTCCAGTTGTAGCGCGCATTCGCCGGTTTGGTTAACCGGCGATCGTCGGCTATGTTGCGCCCGCTTGGTCAGCGAGCAGGGCGAAATTCCAGTCCCCACTCTGATGTCGAGCGACCTCGCGCAGACACCTCGATGCACTTCTGACGTGGGGTGTTGTGTTGTAGCTTCGGAGTCGCCAGCGCGTCAACGGCTTCCCGATGTGATGCTTCTGGCTCGGTCGACAGGGCAACTATTTGGTCAACCGGCGATCGTGCCCTACGGTTTTGCTCCCGCCCGCTACCAGCGTGATTTCCTGCGGCCTTTCTGCCGTGAGAGATTGCGCCGGATCGGGCTGGACTTGCGCGACCCGGGTGTGGCTATGTTGACGACACCCCCGGAAAACGCAGTCGGTCTGCGGCGCCCCTCGCGCCAACAGCCCACCCCCTCCATTCGAATCCAGCCCGACCGACGGTGAGCCGTGGTGTCCGCCCACAGGCCACCGAGTGAGGACCGCCCCGCTCTTGGCACGAATCCGCACCATCAAGCCCGAAGCCTTCGTCTCCGAGTCCCTGGCCGCCGTCTCCCTGACCGCGGAACGCACCTTCCTCGGCCTGCTCACTCAGGCCGACGACCAGGGCCGCCATCGCGACCACGCCGCGATCGTCGCGGGCCAGCTGTGGGTCCTGCGCCCGGAGCACACCCCAGCCGATGTCGAGACGGACCTCGCCCAGCTCGCCGACGCCGGGCTGATCTGCCGCTACAAGGGGCCCGACGACAAGCGATACCTGCACATCGTCACCTGGAGCCGGCATCAGAAGATCAACCGGCCGAGCAAGAGCCGCCTTCCCGCCTGCCCGCACCACGACACTCCAGCCGGAGCCGCGTCGGGCGCCGCAGGGGTCGGCTTCGCGGAGCCCTCACTGCCGCCTCACGGAACCCTCCGTGAGGATGCCCGCGAGATGCGTGAGCCCGCACTGAATCCCGGTGCCGATGACGAATCCGCAGGTCAGAGCGGTTTCACGGAGTCCTCCCTGAGGGCTCACGGAGGACTCCAGGAGCCGTCGGTGAAGCCTCACTGTCCGGATCTAGGACCTAGGATCATGGATCTAGGAGATACCCCTTCGGGGGGCGCAAGCGCCCCCGCACCCGACACCGTCTCGGCCAAGCAACTCATTGCCGAGTACGCCGCCGCCTGTGCCCACCGCCCGCCCAAGGACGTCCTGGGCCATCTCGGCCGGGAGGTGCACAAGCTTCTCGGCGAGGGCATCGCCCCCGCCCACATCCGAGCCGGGCTCGAACGGCACCGAGCCAAGGGACTGCACCCCCGCACCCTGCCGAGCGTCGTCCACGAGGCCATGAACGCCACACCCACGGCGGCGGTTGTCCACAGGCCGTGGACGAACCCCACCGATGCCGACGCCGCCTACGGAGGTGAACTCTGACCGCCACCCTCACCCGCGAGCCCCACCACGTCGGCCCGCTCGCCGACCGGCTCAACACCATCCTGGCCAGCCGCGGCATCGACCCCACCGCCGCCGCTGCCGAGGAGCCAGCGCCCGAACCCATCACCGCCCTGGAGCTGGCGGACGCCCGCATCCCCGCCCGCTACCGCCGCGCCCTGGCCGACCACCCCCAGATCGCCGCCTGGGCCGATGAGATCGCCGGTGCAGGACGTCCCGGGCCTGTCGGTCCGGGCATCGCCGAGGGCCCGTCACTGCTGATCGCCGGCCCGCCGGGCACGGGCAAGACGCACCTGGCCATCGGGCTCGCGGTCCGCGCCTGCCAGGCCGGACACCGCGTCGCATTCGCGACCGCCGCCGAGTGGGTCGACCGCCTGGCCGCCGCCCACCACACCGGCCGCCTCCAGAACGAGCTCACCAAACTGAGCCGTTACCCGCTGATCGTGATCGACGAGGTCGGCTACATCCCCTTCGAAGCCGAGGCCGCCAACCTGTTCTTCCAGCTCATCTCGAACCGATACGAACGCGCGTCCGTAATCGTCACGAGCAACAAGCCCTTCGGACGCTGGGGAGAGGTCTTCGGCGACGAGACCGTCGCCGCCGCCATGATCGACCGCCTCGTCCACCACGCCGAGGTCCACTCCCTCAAAGGCGACTCCTACCGCATGAAAGGCCGCAGCCTCGGCCGCGTCCCCACCACCCCGACCGAAACCAACTGACCGACAACAACCAACGACACGGGGGTCACGTTTCAACCGCCCAAAATGGGTCAAAATTCAGCCGCCGCCGACAGCCTTCGATGATCAGGTTTCGGCCTATCCGGCGATCACGGTCATCTCGAACCGGCCTCAGGGCGAAGCAGTAGCCGCGGACACCACTCGGGAGTTCGGCAGCGCCCAGGCCCGCGAGTTCGCCGACTGGTACGCCAAGGCCGCGTCCGAGTCGGTCACCACCGTGGCGTTCCAGGCCGCCCGTATGCCGCACTGGTTCCCGGACGAGGACTCGTGGCCGGCCGCCTCGCCGGCGAGACTGGCGGTTCTGGAGGAACTCACCGAGCGCTTCCGGCTGTTGGAGGACGGCAGGACCGGGACCGTGTCGGCATCGGCATCGCCACCGGTGCCGACAAGGTCTTCCTCACCAAGGACGGCAGCCTCGTCGAGAACGACCGGCTGCTGCCCATGGCGATGGTCCGCGACACCACGAGCGGCAGCCTGCACTGGAGCGGCACCTACCTGGTCAATCCCTGGACCGCCGAAGGTGACTTGGTCGACCTCTCCGCCTACCCGCGGCTCGCGGCGTACTTCGAGGAGCACAGCGCCGCCCTGCGAAAGCGTTACGTCGCGGTCAAGCAGCCGGAGCGCTGGTACAAGACGATCGACAAGGTCGATCACCGTCTCACGCGACGACCCAAGCTTCTCTTTCCGGACATGAAGCTGACGATCCATCCGGTCCTGGATCAAGGCGAGTTGTACCCCCACCACAACCTGTACTTCATCGTCTCGGACGTCTGGGACATGCGGGTACTCGGTGGTCTGTTGCTGTCCAAGGTCGCGGAAGCGTTCGTGGAGGCGTACGCGGTCAAGATGCGAGGGGAAACTCTCCGCTTCCAGGCGCAGTACCTCCGCAAGATCCGTGTGCCCGATCCCGGCGCCCTCAGCAAGAGCGACAGAAACGCCCTGGCGGAAGCGTTCGACAAGCGCGACGTAGCGGCTGCCGCCGAGGCCGCCCTCCGTGTCTACGGGCTTGCCGAGCTGCCCGACTAGGGAGGGGTCGGATCTTGACGGTCACCCGCCAGGACTTCGAGGACGCCATAGCGGCGTACTGGGGTGCCAAGCAACTCCAGAACGAGCAGTCCGCGATCAAGGCCGCGGTGGGAGCGGGCACGGCCGGCTCCGTCGGGGCGGCAAGCACTTCGACGCCATCGCCACCCTGTTGGCGAAGTTCTTCCTCGACGCCGGCTACCCGCCCGAGAGCATCCGGGTCAATAAGTCCCAGGGCCTGGAACTGCCCGGCTACTACCGACCGCAGAAGCAGTGGGACGTCGTGGTCGTGCACGAGAACGTCCTCATCGCTGCCTTCGAGATGAAGGCCCTCGGCGGACCGTCGTAGGGCAACAACTACAACAACCGGGTCGAGGAAGCGCTCGGTAGCGCGGTCGACCTGCGCCGAGCGGCTCTTGCCGAGCTCTACCCGAGGGAGAAGCCCTGGCTCGGCTACGTCTTCATCATGCAGGAGGGGGAAAGGGTCGCGGAGGCCGGTCAAGACGGCCCGTGGGGCCATGCCCGTCGATGACATCTGGCGCGATACGTCGTACCAGGACCGGTTCGGGATCTTCTGTGAGCGTCTGGTGGCGGAACAGCTCTACGACGCCGCGTGTGCTACGTCACCTCGTCGGTCGAGAATCCCAAGCCGGTCGAGCTGGTGGAGGGCCTTGACTGGAGGCACTTCTCCGCGGCGATCAATGCCCGCTTGACGTACTTGAGGGATCTCGGAATCCCAGGCTGAGTCGCGGCGCCGCGCACCGCCGCGGTGTTTTTGGTGTCACCGATGACTTTTCCGGCCTGCGCCGGTCTCCACCTCGGCACCATCGTCCACCTCGGCACCATCGTCCACCTCGGCACCATCGTCCACCTCGGCAGGAGTTCACCGACATGACCGCAGCTGTGAAGGGTCCCGCCAGTTACTTCCCTTCCATAGAGAAGAAGTACGGCCGTCCGATCGCGGAGTGGAAGGAGCTCATCCGGAGCTCGCCCCTCAGCAAGCACATGGAGCTCGTCAACTGGCTCAAGTCCGAGCACGGGTTGGGGCACGGGCATGCCAACGCACTGGTCGCGCACACACTTGCCGAGGGTCGCTAGTTGTTCCAGGTTTCGTCGTACGGGTCCTTGGGGGCCTCCGCCGGGGGCGCCTCCGTCACCTTCAGGTACGGGATGGGGGCGCCGTTCACCGGGTCCTTCGTGGTGCGGGGGGTGTAGGTGCCCGAGGGAGACAGGGCCACGAAACCCGCCCAGCACCAGGAAGGGCGGCGCCTGGATCCCTCCGCCACGAAGACCGTCGTCCAGCTCTGCATCGCCGGTGCGGACGGGGCTCCGCGCAGGGGGTTCTGCAGCAGTACGGCCACCACGAGCAGTGTGATGAAAAGGAGGGGGGCTGTCTGGCGGCCTTCGTCCTGGTCCTGGTCCTGGTCCAGGTCCAGGTCCTGGTCCTGGTCCAGGTCCTGGTCCTGGTCCTGGTCCTGGTCGGGGTGCGGGGTCGGGCGGTGTGGGCTCTTGCTCGTCTTCCTCCCGCTGCACGGGGAGTTGGCGTCCAAAGTTCAGATGCCTGCTGGAACCACGCGTCCCGGTGAGGCAGTCTTTTCTCTCGTGGCGAGCGTTCCGAGTCAGGGTCAGCCGGGTGGTGCGCCATCCGCGCACATGGTGGTGTGCGGCGACGACGGGCTCGCGCACCGGCTCGCCGCCGAACTGCGCGGTGTCTACGGCGAACAGGTCACGCTCGTCGTGCCGCCCTCCGAGCGGGGGGTGCGGCCGCCGGTGGTCGGGCGGGCACGTGCCGCTTCGGCCGCCTTGCTCGACCGGGTGGTCAACGCCGCCGTCAGCCGGGCCGCGGGAAACGGGGCGCCGGTCGACAGCGAGCGGATCGTCGAAGCCACCGAGGTCACCGAGGCCGTGCTGGCGGACGTCGGCGTCGAGCGGGCCACCGCGCTCGCCCTCGTCTATGACGACGACGAGGCCAATATCCGCGCCGCCCTCACCGCGCGCCGGCTCAATCCCCGGCTGCGGCTTGTCCTACGGCTCTACAACCGGCGGTTGGGGCAGCACATCGAGGAACTCCTCGATCAGGCCGCCGCGCTGGCCACGGGGGACGGGGTCTCGGACGCCTCCACCGTCGTCCTGTCCGACGCCGACACGGCCGCGCCCGCGCTGGTCGCCACCGCGCTGGTCGGTACCAGCAAGGTCGTACAGACCGATGGGTTATTGCTGCGGGCCGTTGAGCGGCAGCCGGGTGGGGACGGGCGGGTGGCGGCCTCCGGGCTGGCCACGTTGGCGTTGCTGTCCGCTCCCGGTCATGATGCCGGGGGTTCGGAGAGCGGGGAGCAGGGGCCGCGGTTGTTGCCCGATGAGGCCGCGGTGCGTCAGGCACGGGGGCGGGGGGCCGTCGTACTGGAGCAGGTGTCGTATTCCGGGCCTTCCATGGCGGGTGGGCGGGGGGTCGTGCCGTCGTTCGCGTCCTTGTTCTCGCGGCGGCTCCGGTGGTCGTTGGCGGGTCTTGTCGGGTGTGTCTTCGGGCTGGCTGTGGCGCTGACCGTGGCCACCGGGGATCATCCGCTGCACGCCACGTACGAGACGCTTCTCGATCTCTTCGCCATCAATGATCCCGCACTGAACGAGTCCACGAGCCGGCAGGTGCTTCAACTCCTGTCCGGGCTGCTCGGGTTGCTGTTGTTGCCGGTGTTGCTGGCCGCTGTGCTGGAGGCCTTGGGGACCTTTCGGACCGCGTCGGCTCTGCGGAAGCCGCCTCGGGGGCTGGGTGGGCATGTGGTCCTGCTCGGGCTGGGGAAGATCGGGACGCGGGTGCTGACCCGGTTGCGGGAGCTGCATATTCCGGTGGTGTGCGTCGAGGCCGATCCCGAGGCCCGGGGGATGGCTACGGCTCGGCGGTTGCGGGTGCCTGTGGTGTTGGGGGATGTCACCCAGGAGGGGGTGCTGGAGGCCGCGAAGATTCATCGGGCGAATGCGTTGCTTGCGGTGACCAGTGCGGATACGACGAATCTGGAGGCTGTGCTGGCGGCGCGGTCTGTTCGGCCTGATCTGCGGGTGGTGCTGCGGCTCTACGACGACGACTTTGCGACGGCCGTGTATCGCACGCTGCGCGCCGCGCATCCGTTTGCCTCTACGCGGAGCCGGAGCGTTACGCATTTGGCGGCGCCCGCGTTTGCCGGGGCGATGTTGGGGCGGCAGATCCTCGGGGCGATTCCGGTCGAGCGGCGGGTGTTGTTGTTCGCGTCCGTGGAGGTGGGCGGGCATCCGCAGTTGGAGGGGCGGACTGTGGGGGAGGCGTTTCGGGCGGGGGCCTGGCGGGTGTTGGCGTTGGATACGGCGGCGGGACCGGGGGCGGGGGCGGGGGCGGGGGCGGGGGCGGGGGCGGCTGATGCTGAGGCTGGGGGCGGGAATTCGGGTGTAGGTGGGTCCGGGCTGGTGTGGGATCTGCCTGACACGTATGTCCTGCGGGCCGAGGACCGGGTGGTGCTGGCTGCTACGCGGCGGGGGCTGGCGGAGTTGTTGGGGCGGAGGCGGCGGGAGTCGGCGGGGGCGTGAGGCGGCGTGTGCCGGGGCTCGGGCGGGGCGGGGTTCGCTCGCCCGCGCTGACAGGGCGCCGCTGCGTGCGGTTACCGCCGGGGCGGGTTTCGCTCCCCCCGCGCTGACAGGGCGCCGCTGCGCCCACCCGTGCCGCCCCAGCGGCACGACTGCCCGCAGCGGCGGCGGGTACGGCAGTGCGGCCAGCCGCAGCGGCGGCTGTGCGGCAGCCGAGACCGGGTGGGCGTCGGGCCTAGCGGTGCGGCCAGCCACAGCAGCGATGGATGCAGCAGTGCGGCCAGCCGCAGCGGCGGCTGTGCGGCAGCCGAGACCGGGTGGGCGTCGGGCCTAGCGGTGCGGCCAGCC